>NZ_CP074151.1 GCF_019968765.1 Enterobacter sp. JBIWA008
ATGAATCAACCATTTATCTCTGATGTGCTGTACGCAGACATTGAAAGCAAAGCCAAAGAGTTAACAGTTAATTCAAACAACACAGTACAGCCGGTAGCATTGATGCGCTTAGGGGTATTTGTGCCGAAGCCAACCAAAAACCAAGTTGAAAACAAAGAGATAGATGCGTCCAAGGTATTCTCTCAATTGGAGATTGCACAGGCCGAAGGTTATGACAATATCAAAATTACCGGCCCGCGACTCGATATGGATACTGATTTTAAGGTATGGATTGGCGTAATCTACTCTTTCAGTAAGTACGGCCTTTCCTCCAACACGATACAACTTTCTTTTCAGGAGTTCGCCAAGGCGTGCGGCTTCCCTTCAAAGCGTCTGGACGGAAAGCTTCGTAACACCATACACGAATCACTCGGACGTTTGCGTAACAAAGGTATCTCCTTTAAACGTGGCAAAAGTGCGCGAGGCAGTTACAACACGGGCCTTCTCAAGACCGGGTATTTTGATGCTGAGCGTGACATTGTTGAGCTGGAAGCAGATTCAAAGCTGTGGGAAATTTTTCAGCTTGATTACCGTGTGCTGTTGCAACAACATGCGCTGCGAGCTCTGCCTAAAAAAGAAGCTGCCCAGGCAATTTACACCTTCATTGAGAGCCTCCCGGCCCGCCCTATTCCTATCTCGTTCGAACGAATTCGCGAGCGCTTGGCTTTGATGTCAACTGTTAGCGAGCAGAATAGAACCATTAAGAAAGCGATCGAGCAGCTGAAGACGATCGGCTACCTTGACTGTTCTATCGAGAAAAAAGGGCGTGAAAACTACATCATCGTGCATTCTCGCAATCCCAAGCTCAAGCCTTCTGAATAGTGTGTGCTGGAGGGCATTGACCTCCATGGTGCGTTTGAAAATGTGCGCTGATGGGACTGCGCGCACTGAGTCAGCGTTAGTTACCCTACAGCACACATTATTTCCCCTACAGCACACATATTACATTTCATTTTCCCAGCAACACACATGCAATTTTGCCTTTATCCCTTCAGGGCACACGCATAGCCAAGCCTCCCCCTCCAGCACACATGCTCCACCGGCTATTACGCCTAACTTTTCCCCTCCAGCACACACTTTTTGAATCCACATCCCTCCAGCGCACATCCAATTATCGTAAAGTGTGCGCTGAAGGGAGGATTGTAGTCCAAACGTTCTACGCCATACTGCGGTTATCAAAAAATCCCTCCAGCACACATATTACGTGCAATAAAATCACGTTTAGCGATAATTTGTTGCACGTAGTCGTAATTGTTGTACACTCCAACCTTGCAAAAGCAATGTCCCCAACATTGAAAACTTCATGGAGATCAGAATGAAACGAGATTACGGTGGTGTAGGCTCCATAGCGCGCAGGGCTAGCCATTTGCTTGAGTCAATGAGCAGGGACATTGAAGAACAGCGCAAAGAGTTTAATTTAACTGAATATTTCCAGACATTTACCCGGAATGCTGTCGCTAAATTACCTAAACTCAGCCGCAGGATTGTCGAACAGGCCATTAAAGAAATGGAAGATGATGGCTACGAGTTCAACAAAAAACAGGTTGGGAATGTCGAGCAGTACGCACTGACAATCCAGAACGTCATTGATATCTATGCTCACCGCAAGATTCCAAAGTATCGGGATACCCATACATCGCCATACGTTATCTTTGTAGTGAACCTGAAAGGCGGGGTTTCGAAGACTGTCAGCACCGTCACTCTCGCTCATGCGCTTCGAGTTCACCAGGATCTTCTTCGCCACGATTTGCGCGTTCTTGTTATCGACCTCGACCCTCAGGCATCGAGCACTATGTTCTTGGATCACACACATAGTATCGGTTCTATATTAGAGACGGCTGCTCAGGCGATGCTAAACGACGTTGATACTGAAACGTTGCGTAAGGACGTGATCCGCCCAACTATCATCCCTGGCGTTGATGTTATTCCTGCTTCTATCGATGATGGATTTGTAGCTAGTGCATGGAAGGAGCTGGTTGACGAGAACCTTCCAGGTATTAACCAATATGAAGTGCTTCGCAAGGTTATTATTGATCGAGTTGCTGATGATTATGATTTCATCCTGATTGATACAGGGCCACACCTCGACCCATTCTTGCTAAACGGCCTGGCTGCGAGTGACCTGATTCTCACCCCTACTCCACCGGCGCAAGTCGATTTCCATTCGACGTTAAAATACCTTACCCGCTTGCCTGAAATGCTGGAAACATTGGAACAAGAAGGTATTGAGCCGCGATTGTCTGCCAGTATTGGCTTTATGTCGAAGATGACCGGAAAGCCAGATCACCAAGTTTCACACAGCCTTGCTCGTGAGGTATACACCAGCAATATTCTCGACTCGGCTCTGCCGCGACTGGATGGTTTTGAACGATGTGGTGAGACGTTTGACACAATTATTAGTGCGAACCCTGCATCCTATCCTGGTAGCAACGACGCCCTGAAAAAGGCCCGAACAGAAGCGGAGCATTTCACTAAGGCTGTGTTTGATCGCATCGAGTTCTTGAGGAGCAAAGCGGCATGAAGAAGAAAATAGTAGCCCGTGGGCGAAGCATTTTAGGCAGTGATAGCTCCGATTTTATCCGTAGCCTTGACAACCAAGGTGGTGAGAAGGTTTTCACTCTTAAGTCAGGAAAGCAGGCTAAATTCACTCTAAAGACCATTGTGAGTGATGAAATAGAGCAGAAAACTTTTGTTGATCCTGCTGTTAATGGTCGTGATCAGAGAAATGTAACTCCTGAGTCAGTGAGCGATATAACGCGAACGATCACTCTTCAGCAATTTTTCCCGGCAATTGGTAGGGCTGTAGGTGAGCGCATTGAGGTATTGGATGGTTCCCGCCGCCGAGCTGCCTGTATTTTTAGCGGCTCGAATTTTGAAATCTTGGTTACAGAAGATGAAATAAGTTTTGAAGATGCCCGCCAATTGGCAAAAGACATCCAGACCGCCCGCGAACATACACTTCGTGAAATTGGGCAGAGATACCAACTCATGCACGAGAACGGCATGACAAAGGATGAGATCGCGCGCACTGAGGGTGTATCTCCTGCAAGTGTTACCCGAGCATTCCAAGCCGCTTCGGTACCAGCTGAAATGGTCGCGCTATTCCCGGTCATCAACGAACTTTCGCTTGCTGATTACCAACTGCTGCTTAAGCTTTCAGAAGAGCTAAACAACAAAGGTGTTCCCCTGCCCGAGTTAATTGCAAAAGTGCAAGAAGACATCACTGCAGCGGAAGTGGAGAGCATAACTAAATCGTTAATCCTGGACTCGTTCAAACGTCACACAAAACAGTTGAACCCGCGACCAGTGAAAACAGTCCAAACTGAAAAACTGCGTGAGTTCGAAGATAAAAAACAGTTTGCGCGTAAGAAAACTGACACGTCTAAACGCTTAGTGACTTATGAATTTGCTCGCCTTCCAGTGTCAGTTCAAGCTGAGTTGGATAAAGCCATTAAGCAGGTAATGGATAACATGCAGGTACCAGCGAAGTAAAAAAAGTGGGAACTTCAGGCTGTTTTCTACCAAAAAGTTCCCACTAAATTTTCAATTCTAACTAGCTAAAAAATAGGGATTTTATTAGTTTCTTTCAATCTGAAATTCCCAAGACCCACGCCCCTGAAACCTCAGAATTCGATAACACTTCCTGCCGCAGACTTCGCAGCTGAGCCCACTGCACCGGCCGCTCCAGATAAGATCCCCTCCACACCAGAACCAGCAGACGTGTATTTCTGAAAGGTGATCGGATAACTTAAAAACTCTGTTACCTGGTCACGTGAGCGGGTGATTTCTCCAAGCTGGGTAGGAAATACTCGCATCTCTTCTTCCAATGTTTTTCCGCCTTCTTGGGACACGCGATACAAACGGATATTCATCAGGTATGAAGGCGGCAAGTTGATAGTGCCATCCCGGTTTGTCACCTTCCCTTTTCGCTCTTTAAACCATTCCATTATTTTGCCGTCCTCTGTATCACGAACAGTCATCGTGACGAGCCCAGCGGTAACATGGGTTGGTTTATTGAACTCCACGCTACCTATCACCTTACTTTCTGTTTCAATAGTCCCATGCCCATAAGTTATGTCTTTAACAAACATGTCAAAGCCATTTAGCCCATCTACATCGACTGTCCACTGCCATCCTTGTGCGTAGCGTATACGCATAGCGGCCGCGATGATATTTTTCCCGTAGGCAACATCATTGGCATAATTCCCACGCACACCTGAACCGGAAAGAGCTTTATCAAGGATGTCGCTAATAAGGTTGCTGGTGAAAGATTTAGTATTGAAGGAAAGAGAACTTGAAAGAGTGCTCTCAAGGCCGCTAAATATCCCCACTGTTCTGCCCTCTTTATGATGCCGTGGTTGCGCCTGGAATGATGGCTCTGTTCGATGCCATTTTTTCTTCCATGTCTAAAACTCGCTGGTGGAGCGTTACTTCGTCTGGAAGGTCAGAATAATCGAACTTTCCATCTATAGAAGCGCGTCTTAAACGTGCAACATTAAGGACTTTTATTAGCGCTTCCAGATAGTCCTCAATCATACCGATAATAGCTGGGGGCAAATGCCATCCTTCAAAACCACGATCTCGCAGATTCATAAGGTACTGCATTTTGAATGGCCATCGTTCTGAACCTGTAAGATCCAGTTCGATGGTATCCCCTACTTCATCAGAGTAAACAAGTAAGCCGTATGCGTCGGTAACATGGATAAGTGCTAAATAGTCATTAGGGCGGGATATAACCGTCCCTCCACCCTTTTCCAACTTAACAGTGCCAATGACCCCCGCCCTATCCTGGTATGCTCCCAGCGCCTTCCTGAGAAGGGAATTAAGTGTTTCCTCTTCTCGTACAAGTAAAGGGTTAAAGCGTTGCTTTACGTTATCAAGGAGCTCGGCGGGCGTTGTCATGGTATTCCCTGCAAATTAAGATTAAATGCCTAATAGGCGCTGCGATTAAGCCAGCGCCGATTCTGTTACTCAACCCAGTTGTATACGACGCGCAGTGTCGGACGGACAACGGTCGTGACGTCTTCAGATGAGAAGTCCACTGCATCAGAATAGATTTTGCAGTGGGAGAAGGTACGGATTAAGCCTTTGTGATCGCCGCTGTTTGACTCTGCTGCTGCCTGGACCGTTACTTCGATATACTTCTTACCGTAAACAAGCTCTTTTACGGCGGCTAGCACAGCTCCATCAATGGTTTCTGCACAAGTAACCTGATATTCACCTGAGTTGCGCAGCGTACCGTGCTGGTTGAACTTCATCCCGCCAGGACCAAAATCTTCTACGTCTTCACGTGTCATTTCCGGAATCTGAGTAGAACGCACTAGGATGCTCAGATTGTCATAACCTTTAAACGTCATCCAAAATTCTGAGCCAATCAGCTTCTCGCCAGCTGCAATATTTTTGTTAAAGCGAGATTTGAGAAAAGCGGTATCTGCTTTAGTATTCGCAAAACCAGACATAGAGACTCCTTAAGTAATAAACACAGTGGAAATATTGCTGCGATTAAGTGATGTAATGCCGCTGCATTGGAGAGTGACAGTGTTGTGAGAAAAATAGCCTTCTGAGGTTCGTGGAGCATCCAACTGATAAGTCACATCTTTAATAACCACTCCTGAGAGAGCTATTGTGCGACCTATATTTAATGTCACTTGCTCTGGACGTCGCCCGAGAGCGGTGTACTCATTGAGTTCTGGAGAGCACATTTTTAGTAGCGTTGTGATAGCAGCATTAACTTCTATTTGCGCGTTTTGGGTAGCCATGAGATCAACCGTTAAACTAAACTCTGGCGGCTGCTGACCTTCCCAGACGAGCATAGAGTTAAAGATCGTCTTTGCGGTAACGCCCGAAGCGGATTGAATAACATTGGCTGTAGCGTCCAGTTTCTGACTTACAGCCCCCATAATTCCGCTCAATGACTGATTCTCGAACGGCGATTGCCACATAGCTGAAAGAGTGGCAGAGGAGCCATCGCCGATATAGCCCACAACCATATCCTCATCAGTACGGATGTAGATTTTCATTAGAGGGCTAATGCCATCCGGCATGATCGCGCCACAAATCATCTCCAGACCTCCGAATCAGGCCACCATTACTGATGGCCGGATATAGTTACATGCCGCGTTTCTTGCGCAGCTTCATGGACTTCTTGCGGTGCAAATTCGCAACAGATGTATGAGCCTTACGACGAGCCTTCTTTAGTGCTTGTTTCTGCAAAGAGTTGAGGCGACGAGGGCGCGGGCGCTTACGAATAATTTTCACCTTGCCGTCACGAACAACTTTTTTACGAACGGCTTCGAGCATAGCTGTATCGCCCCCGGCAACTGTATACATTGCGATAGCCTCCTCAAGCATGTCTGAATCGTTGCCTGACAGAGCATCGAAAACTCGCTCCGCTGCTGAATCATCCATGTCATCGATCATGTCGGTAACATCATCTTGGTCTGCGCCCATGGACACTGCCGCATCAGCCAGCGCGGCCAAGGCAGCGTTATAGGCATCAACTTGTTCATCTGTGAAATCAGCGTCTTCATCTACGCCATCTAGCCCAGCCATAATAATGGCCAAAGCATCAAAGGCGTCGGCTTCGGGATCATCATCCTCCAACCATTGCGCGATCATCGACGCAGCGAGGCCACGCTCATCACCTTTGGCGCGCGCGCTAACAGCTTCAAGCATTAATGCTTCACCATCTTTATGCAGTTCCTGCTCTCCCGGTTTACGCTCTCCTGCGCTTTCAAGCATTGCCTTATCGTCAGAACCCTGCACGGTGGCACCAAAAAGAACACGGGCCAGGGGATTAGCGATTGTGAAATTTTTCATGTTTTATCTCTTAACGGCCGCCCGGAGGGCGGCTCATGGTTTATCGCATAAGGATTGGTTTACCGATGATGCGGCGCGCTGAACCGGTAGGGCACACTGCCCATTCGACTTGCCAGTAATCGCTCTCCAGTTGAGCCACGGTTATTACAAACGGCTCTTCGCCCTGTGACTTATCCCGGGGCTTTACTAGCGCGCCTGCTGAATAGAAGCGCTCCAGTAATTCGGTCATGCCTTTCGTGAGCGACTCTTGGGTAACACCGTCCGGCTCGTGCTTGATAGCTTCAGCGAGCTCATAGAAACTACGGGCGATGGCATTCATCAAGGAGGAGACGTGTTGGAAGCGGAGGTAGTTCTTTTTGCTAAACGTGGTCAGCGCGTCATCAATATAAACATCACCGCTAGCCGACACTTTTACAGGATTTATTCGTGCCGTAACGAACGCTTCCAGGTCGATAGCATCGAGGTTTGGAATCTTGGTGATGTTTTGACGATCGATAATGCCTCGCGAGGTGCCTGCAGGTGAGTAATGCCAGCCACCGACATCTGGTACCATCGCAACACCTTTCGCTTTAGCTACAAAAGCGTCACAGCTAATACCGAAGACAACCTGCATGCCAGTTGCACTGTCTTTACAGGAATAAGGGAAGTAGTAGCGTGCGGGCTGGTGTGAACCACCAAAGCCATGACCTTTGGCTTCAGTGATCGCAGCTGCAGCTGTCTGATTGCCTGAAAGATCATAGAAGAAGTCGACGCGAACGGCTTCTGCCAGGTCCTTCAGTGCAGACAGTACAGTTGAGTCGTAACAACCCAGCGAGAGAATGGCAGTTACATTGATCGGGGCTTGTTCCAGAATAGCCAGTGCTTTCAGGTATTCTTCAGCAGTAACTTTCGAGAACGTGCCATCAGAACCACCAACGAACGCCACATCTGCGAACGTAATACCTGAGAACAAATCATCTTTATCATCACTGGTGATCACGCAACCTAGGCGGGTAGACATGCTTTCCAACATGGTTTGCAACCATGCTGGTTGGCCCATATCGTTGACGGCCTCTGGGTTGAAAGAAACCTGATGAGTTTCGAGTTGTTCCACAGAACCATCCGATTGGGTTTCTTTTAGCGTCAGGTTGAGAAGGTCGCTATCCTCATCACTATCAAGCGAAATTGTACGATTGGCTGAAGCCTCGCCGTCTTTGATGTAAATGATGGCCAGTTCGCCATCCTTAAGTGCTGGTGTTTCGTGAGGACCAAACTGAGCCCCTTTTAACACGTACTCACCCAGAACGGTGAAGGATTCGCCTTCTTCAACCTGGTTCTCTTCCCCAGAAGCCTTAGAAATGATGATGCCCGGGACCTTCATATCTGAAGGGCAAACGCGCACTACATAACCATCGCCACCTTTAACCGCCTGCTGGACGTGACGGAATGGCTCGAATGCCGAACCCAGTCGAGGATGGATTGGGGTTCCAAGCACATCCTTATAGTTCGATGCTGTGACCTGTAACACCTTACCCGGCGCGCCACGGCGAGAAATCACCAGACCAGCGAAAACGGAGCTACCGCCGCTGCCGGTGGATAGGGTCGCATCAGCGTTAACAGGCATAATGCCGACGCCAGCTGCTTGCCCTACTGAATATCCGATCTTATTCATTGCACTTACCCCTTCGGCGTGCGATTTGAACTAAAACATTTCCCCCCCATACGAAGGAGGAAAATTATTCGCCTACGGTGAAGGTGTCACCCACGGTAGCGTCTTGTTTTTCGCTATCCACGCTGACGCCCTCTACGGTAACTACTGCCGCTTTAACCACAACCTTATGAGTAACGGTGTGGCCACCATCAGCAGTTGTAATAGTCAGTTCGGCTTCGCCAGGACCTTCTGCTTTACATTTATTGTTTTTACCCACAGATACGACCTCAGGGTTACTTGATACGACAGTAATGGCCTTATTGGTGGCGTTTTCAGGGAAAACGGAAACTTTGATATCTGGCATTTTGTTCTCCTAACGCCCCATAAGGGGGCGTTGTAAATAGACGTTTTATGGCTTATTCAATTGCGAACGAGTCACCCTCGGATAACTCCTGGCCGTCAGATGAAACTGAAACGCCAGTTACTCCGACTTTTTTTCTTCTTCATCCGTGGTTTCCCCTGGATTTGATGCTGAGGAGTTAATCTGGCCTGTCAGCATGTTGATCGCGCCTTCTTTGGAGTGCGTCAGACGTAAACGTGCGAAATAGTTTTCACCGTTACGAGGGTGAACATCATTGATCGCTGAACCCCACAGTGTTGTACGGTTAACCAGGCTCGGGTTGGTTTCGTGGACGTAAGGAATTGCTGCTACTGCATCACCGGCGATCAGACCTGCTTTGCCGATATCGTTGCCGCGACCATAGAAATAGATGTCATCCAGGCCAAGGTCATAACCCTGTTTTTGGAACTGCTCGCAAACTGGAGTAGGGACTTCGTAAATGCGGATAGATCCAAAAAGGGTACCGATGTACTGAATATACGGAGACTGGACATAACCCGGAGCCAACTGGAAATGCTGAGGTGGTAGTGAGCGCAGGAAGTTAGCTGCATCTCCACCAGCGAAGCCACCGCGAATACCTGACGCCAGGGTGCGGTTAGCCATATCTTGGGACAAAGCATTCACAACATGGCGCATCAGACTTACCCATGATTCATAGCTTTGTGCTTCTGGAAGAGCAGCATCGAATTCACGGCCATACACGGTATGGAAAACCAGCGTGCGAAGGCGCATTACATCTTGTTCATGGCTGAGCCACTGGCGCATTGCTGAGAACTGAGTCGCAGCCATGTTAATACCAAATTCACGGCTGGCATCAGACGCGGACATGATGGTGTGTTCAGATGCAACAACATACTGAGACGGCTTAACTTTGTAGTTACGCATCGCCTGGTTGATGACGGGGATCAGGTTAGGAGCACGTTCGATGTTGATCTCAACCTGTACTGCAAGCTCGGTACCTTCAGCTGGTGCATCGGTAAAGGTGATATCAATTACACCGGTGTCGTATGCAACCTTCGCAGTAGCAGCAAACAGATTGCCTTTGCTATCAGAACCGTTGAAATACAGATTGCCGTCACCATCGTCAACTTTCGATGGTTTACGATTGATTAACAGCTTGTTATAGCCTGCACGGATAGGGCAGTTTTGTCCTTCAAAGTTCTTTATATCGAACTTGAAAACTTTGGTTACACCATCGCCTTTTGCCGCCAGCTGGTACAGTCGTTTCATCTGACTGTAGACGCCAGCGCTTTGCATATTCAATTCATCGCCTGGCTTGAAAGTGCCAAAATTGGTGCCTGCGATGTTGATGAGTTCGTAGATGTCTGATTCATCACGTTCGCATGGGATGAAAGTACAGGCATCGCTTGTGGCTGCGCCTAGGGCAGCTGGCAGAATCAGCGCTGCAAATTGAGCGATGCGCATAACACCATCAGAACTGCGCATGGATTCAGCAGCGGACTCGAACATCGCCTTACCGGTGCCGCTATGCTTATCTTTAGCGCATTCTGTCATAAGGTTTTCGAGCGCGACGTGACAGTTTGCCAGCACGTCTACAGCCGGGTAACGGCCGTGCTCTTGTTTATACTGGTGCATAGCCATAGCCCAGCCACCTGCAATTTGCAGGGCTGCATCAGGATCGACACCTTCGAACATTGGCACCTTTTGCACTGCTGAGGTAAGGCTCGCCGTCATGGCGGCTTCATCGGCAATCAAATTGCCTGCGCCGTCGGTGATTGGTTCGATAGTCATCGCCATGACGGAAGCCGCCCGACTCATCATTTCTTTCTCGCGTTTGCGAGCTGGCTGAATATCTTTATTCACTGTTTAGCCCTAAATTCGGGCGCGGCGTGAAAGTTCTTTTGACAGGCTTAATCTAATGACATTGTTATATAGTCAAGACTGTCAAAAATTTTAAATTGCTTGAAAAACCTCTCATTTTAGATCTAAGATTGAAAATCAGTTAGTAATTTTCTAACATAAAAAGTGAGAGCAATTGATGGGATACAATATTTTTCTAACTTATCCTGGAGGGTCACAGAGTCACAAAATGAAGACTCTGTGCCGTACCAGAGCGCAAGCTCACCTGCAAAAAATCCTTGATGATGCCGAGCTCCTGGCTATGGCGGAAAAGCTCACTATTCGCCATTCTGGCCGCAAGATTTTGGATATAGCGACAAGTAAGCCTGTTGATGAAATCCAAAATGCGATCGAGTGGCCAGCTGTTGGTGCACAACGAAAAGTTAAACAGCCTGTAGCAGCCACTCTATATATGCCTGAGGCAGTCCGAGACTGGCTAAAGGGGGAGGGTAATGGGAATGTTAGCGCGGGATTTCGTAAAGTGATGCAGAAGCAAAACCCGGCATTAAGTGACGAATGGGTTAAATCTAAGTGAGTCACGTCAATCCATCCCGAACACAATACCGCCTTATGCTGGCAATAGCCTCCGCTATACCCACCAGCCTGAATCCTCCTTTGGGCTGGCCTGCTGTAGTGGATGACTGTGGCCAGTATTACGGTTCCGATATTTTTGGGGAAACGAAGGCTCTCGCGCAGCTCTGCAAGGCTGGGGTATTGCATTGCATCGGTGAGCCGGATGATTTCGTTGTTCAACTGGCAGATCGGGATTCCTTCTTATTGTCGTGGAAGTCCGGTGCACGTGAGGCGGGTTTAGGTAATGGCATAGGGTACATTGATTATAGTGATTGTCCTTTGGCCTTTGCTGCTGGTTACATGCACTGGCATAACCGATGTAAGGGAAGGGTGCGTGAATATAGGATCAGCGAGTTTTATGTTTGCCACGGCTTCGAAGAGGTCGACAACCAAGACATATGGCTACAAGAGCCATAGTTGAAGCTACATACATAAAAGGCCGCTATGCGGCCTTTTTGTTATTGGATTGCTTCTTTGTTGCGTTTGTTTATCAGAAAATTGCGTTCGTTACACTCTTCAACTTTGGTGAAGAGTATTTCCGTGTACGCCGGATACTGGTTAAACAAGATGGGAGAGTTTTCAGGAACTATGCACGGCTGGTAATCGATCACCGTTGCCATGGGCTTGCTGTTCGTTGTTATCGTAACCTTCATGGGCTCTACGGTTGACTTCTTTTGCCCGATCCCGCTGCATCCGGATAACGTCATCAGGAACAGGCTCATCACTAACCCCGGCATTGCGAATTGCCTTTTCCAGACGTTTGATTTCATCCCGACTTTTCTCCTGTTGTTTGGAAAGTTTGATTTCTAAATCTGCAACTTTTTGTTGGTAGTTTTGTTCAACACCATTCAGCCGCTTTCGCTCTTCGAGCTCTGTTTTCCTTTGAGCCTCGCTGAGGTTCAAAGCGCTTTCCAGAGTGCTTACATTTGTTTTTAAGGTCGAATTTGCGCCCTCAAGTCTCTCTATGTAGTTAAAGTGGTCTGATACTGCATTCACGGCCTTATAGCCTGCAAATAATAGAAGCATGGCCACAACTGCGATGATGGTTTTTTTCAAGTTATTCCTCCTTCAGAGATTCGATTACACCAGCGGGCATCAGCAGGCTTAATGCAGGTAAGATGGCCTGATTAGTCATCATGGAGCCGGTCAGGGTTATAGCTACTGCGTTCTGCAGGCTGGCTGCCGCGAGCACCGTCGATTCACTGATTTTTGATGTCGCTATTTGTGTCGCAGCGGTCGCTGTTAAGATCTGGTCGGATATAACCGCTGCGCTTTCTACGGCAGTTTTCAGCGCCAATAGCTCTTCATCGCTTAAAGACAGTGGCACCGGAGCGCCACCAGCTCCAGCACCGCCCTCTGTGCCGGTAGTTGTGCCGTTTGAAAGCTTGTTGTTTACGGCTGTCATGGCCTCCCGCAACTCGTCAATGTTGAATTCATATACACTTCTTTTAAGCGACCGGGGTGTGCCTTCGTCTCCCATACCGGCAACGAGAGGGAATGGTTCACTCACAGATAACGATGCCGCTTTAACATGGCATTCCCAACCCAGCTTGATCTGTAAGAGGTCAGACGGCGTGCAATATGGAGAAATGGCTCCTGCAAGTGCGCTTGCAGCATTAGCGGCTTGGGTAATGATCTCTGTGAACGCTGGAAGTTGAGACGTATACGCACTGACTGAAGATGGGTAAGAAATTCCAGGCTGAATAAGCGAGCCGATAGTTGTCGCCAGGTTAGTAGCGGCATCTTCAGCTTCTCTGCTTAATATGACTGCTGCAGGCTTAATAAGGCCTGCATGATTTAGGATATTGAAGGCATCAATCTGGCCTTGGGTATCGAGCATTATTCAACCTCAAATGAGCCATCACCGGTCGCAACTACCGATCCGCACGAAACTGGGTCGCCAACACAAACTCCCGCTTTACCTCCAATGACGAACCATGGGCGAGTAGAAACAGCCGCGCCCGGGTGTGAGCTATTCCCGTCGCTATGATCAGGAAACGCATTCCCATCCACTACTACCGGTTTCCCATTAACTGTGAACCAGGGCACTGTCTCTGCTACCTGGCGGGATGGAAACCCGCCATGTCCGGAGCAAACAGTATCGCTGATCGCTATAGCACTCATAACGCCTCCTTTGATCTAGTGGAATTCTGGTCGGTTTGTGATTTGACGTGATAGCCCACCGGAGGTCTTGTGATGTTGAGTAAAGGTAAATTCTCTTTTCGTTCACGAGTGTTTTGTTGATGAGCGATTAGAATCACATCCTAATCGTGTTCGCGGCGATGTTGCTCGGACTGCGTTGCTGGCCGGTTTTGCATTAGCTGAGATCGGTAGCCGGTTGCCTGGCATTATCGTCGCCACATTCAGCGACGAGACAAAGGGTGAAACCGCGCGCTATATTGGCGTCATTCTTAGAACTTCAGTCACCATCAGCTGAGCCAGCCGTAAAGCAAACCGAAGAAACGCGGTTGCGCGGGGAAACAAGCAAGGGAAATCCTGACGAGACTGATAATTCAGCGATCGAGCGGTTTTCCAGCCTATTCCCTGAATAAAAAAAAGCCCCTTAGCAGGGGCTTTTTTAGCATCCAAGTTTAGCCAGGATATCGCTGGCCATCTCCCGGCTACCGGATTTACACGACACCGAACGCCGTGCCTGCAGCTGGTGGAGGTCAAAACCGTTATTGCGGTACAACTCCCGTATCTTAGGCGTGCCACTGTTCGTGATAAGCACCTTTGCTCCTCGCTTATGAGCGGCCACCAGCTGTGAAACCAATCTTTCCTGTTCGTCAAAACCGAAGCTGTGGCCAGAATAGCTCGTGAAACCATTCTTGCCCGGCATGGGCTCGTATGGAGGATCACAAAAAATAACATCTCCTTCACCTGCCTGCATGATCACGCCAGCGAAGTCGCCAGTGACAAACTCGCTTATGTTTGCTGCCCCAAGGAACTGCTCCATCTCTTCAAGTGGGAAGCGAGGCGCTTTATATTTGCCGTAACCAACATTGAATTCTCCGGACAGGTTATAACGCACAAGGCCGTTGAAGGCGTGACGGTTAAGGTACAAGAATGCAGCGGCTAAATGACACTCGTCTAAAGCTTTCTCATTGAACAACCTACGTATTCGAAGAAATGAATCGGCGGTATTGTAGTTCTCGAAGTAATGATGGGCGAGGGTTATAAGAGCATGCCCCTCACGCTGTAATACCTTATAGAAATTGATCAGGTGGCCGTTAACATCGTTCAGGAGATTCTGTTTATAGCCCGCATTGGTAAAGACCGAACCGCCGCCGACAAACGGCTCGATCAAACGTTTCCCGTGCGGCAAGTGCTCATTCAACACTTCCATTACGGAAAACTTGCCCCCAGCCCATTTGAAGATCGGGCGCTCAAACTCTTCCGGCGCGCGAATGACGCGAAGGTGTGTAACGGTGCTCTTGAGGTAGCTAGCGTTGCAAATAGCATCGTCGATACGCTTGCCAATCCAGCTCATTACTGGCACCGCCATAGAGTTGCCCAGTGCTTTGTAACGCGGCCCATCAGCTGCAAGTTTTTTTGCTTCTTCGTCTGTAATATCAGGGAAGTAATGATGCAGGTAGGTAATATCACACTTTAGGATTTGCTTACGCTTTGCTGTAGGAATCAGGGTGTACTGGTCAGGGAAGCCCTGAAGTCTTTCACATTCAACTGGAGTCAAGCGCCGGATAGTAATCGGGTCCACTGTAACAACAATTGGAGCCTCATGATTACAGGTAAGCGTTGGCGTTGCGCCATCAGTTTTGATCTCTGCTCCGCCTTGGCCATGTGCCATAACTATCAGATGGTTTTTTTCGACTTCGTAACTGAGTCCAGTGCCATGCGTAGCATTGTCGGAAGAGTTCTGCCGCGCACTTCGGTGCGGCGGAGTATCCCTGCGCTCGCCTTCGCGCTCAAATAGTATTTCGGATGGATCGATGTCTGTTCGAGCACTTGAGACAACGAAGACACGATTGCGTTGTTGGGCCACGCCGAAGTATTGGGCATCGAGAGTTCGCCAGGCCACTTTGCGCTTTCGTCCAATAACACAACCAGACTTTGGCCACTTTGGAAAATGTTGACCGGCTTTTTTGCTCCATGTCCAGAAAGTACTGGATTTTCCGTCTGCAGGTCGTTGACCTGGTTCAAATGGATCATCTTCACCAGCCAATCCGGCAATGAAACAGCCGAATGCGTTATCTGTGGAGCTGAGGACTCCGCTAACATTTTCCCACACCGAGATTGCTGGCTGGTGGCCAGATTTAGTACGTGTCTCATCGATAACATCCAGTAACTCAACATATTTTAGAGTCAGCCGCCCACGCTCGTCTTCAAGACCACCTCGTAACCCGGCAATTGAAAATGCTTGGCAGGGCGTGCCACCCACTAACAAATCAGGGGCATTAATCTCACCCGAAGCAATGCGACTGGCTATTTGCGTCATATCCCCTAAGTTCACAGTGTCGGGATAACGATAAGCAAGTACAGCTGAAGGGAAGGGGGCTACCTCGCTCAGCCAGTCGGCGCTCCACCCAAGCGGCCCCCAGGCGCAGCTGGCCGCCTCAATACCAGAGCAAACTGAGCCGAAGCTTACCTTAGCGTTGTGCTTCGCCACCAACGACCTCCACCAGTGCGGTAAACAGCGCAGATAACTCGGCAGTAAAAAGAATGAAGTCAGCGTCAAATCTTTGAAGCACATCTTCACGGTCGATTTCATCGTTCTGATCGTACAGTTCGTCGGTGAAGCTAAGTCCTTTGATTGTCATGTCATCGCACAGGCGGAATGAGGCACGATCGGACCAGTTTAGACCGACGGCAGTAGCTACCTTTCCTGCGTCGATATGGGTCAGGACTTCCTCAGAATGCAGATCCTGTTTCTTACAGCGCACAGCGCCGCCATCTTCCAAAATGGCTTTGAGCAGTACGTCTGTACCGGCAGTAAAACCGCGCGGGAAACCGCTTCGAATCCATTCGGTGATGGTCAACTCTACTGGTTCAGCGGGGGTGAATGGAACGACCGGCAGACTTCCTAGGGACTTACGCAGCAACGCCAGCATATCTTCAGCCTTACGAGCGCTATTGCCTTCAACAAAGACGAGTCCTTCTTTACGGTCCACTATCAGGCGATTGCGCGATTTTCGGGTGAAGGCTCGGGGGAGAAGTGAGTGTAATACCTCATCCTTCAATGAGTCCTTCTCAGTCTTCTTAAGCTTGCGTCCCTGCTCGGTTTCAAGCTTCGAAATTTTTTTATTCAATTCGTCCTTAATGACATGCGTAGGAATGATTTTTTCCTCCCGTTGCATCGTCAGAAGAAGATATTGCCCGCTTTCATACGTTAGATTATCTCCGGTCGTTTCTATCCACCCAGCAGTGGCCA
The DNA here is from genome assembly GCF_019968765.1 of Enterobacter sp. JBIWA008. NCBI lineage: Bacteria > Pseudomonadati > Pseudomonadota > Gammaproteobacteria > Enterobacterales > Enterobacteriaceae > Enterobacter > Enterobacter sp. JBIWA008. Next base: position 16,711 of record NZ_CP074151.1, read on the forward strand.
AATCCTGTGAGCCACAAGGTTTAAAAAGGAAGCTTTTAAGCGATTCATTAACGGCTGCTGTCTGTAGCTCAACGTCACGCGAGAGGCGGTAAATCAGAATGCCTTTGAATGCTATAGATTTCATTTATCAACCTTAACTGTTAGAAAATTACTCTTTATTATCGTCCACAACATCGGCATTTGCTACGCCTTCTTGAAGCTAAAGCTTTTGGCCAAGGCTGAAAAAACACCCTTAACCTTGAAATTCAGGTCTCCACCAGCTTCGATGTCTACATTCCCTCCAGCAACTACTTTCGCGTCGCCGCCCACGTGAATAAATAATCCAGCGGGGCCGATGATGTATGGCACACCGTCTTCACTCATGCCGATACGGCTACCAGCTGCAGTGTTAGCGATCTCGTAACCTCCACCAGCGGATCGCAGTTCCAGAATGTTGTTGCGGTGGATAACAAAATCCTCAGTGGAAGAGAGGGCAGGGCGGCTGGGGGAGCCTTCGATCTCTTCAGGCGTCCAGGGAGTCCCCTGGCCTGAAGCTTCTGCAGCCACATTAGGGACGCCGCCCGGGGCGTCCTGCGCAGCGCCTACAATGAGCGGGCGACGAGTGTCCATCTGGCCATTCGCATCGGTGTATGGAAACTCAACCCAAACAGCATCGCCCGCCAGGGTAGGAACAAAGGCATTTCCGATTGGCAACTGGTATTCGGCCCAGGGGAGATCAATTTCGTCCACCCCGTTCCAGTCAGGCAACACGCGAACTTGCGCGCGCATCAGACCGCCAGGGTGCTTCGTGCCAACGATAACGGCGCGGCGTTTCATTGATTTGGTACTCCTAAAATCATGCGCGTGGTGTACCCCACCCGGTCCTCAAAGTGCGCTACGTTTTTGACGATCATTTTCTGGGGTAGTGATTCATTCAGCTGGTTTTCTTCGTCATAGCGATGAATAAGGATTTCAATGAGCATGCCAGGCCGAACAGCAGGATTCCCCTGTACCTCTATATCCAACTTTGGTACGAGCGTGAGCTGCATGTTTCTTAGCGTTTCCATATCAGCGTCAGAGATGTAGCGTACCGGCAGCGACGGATCTCCCGACTCGATATACCCATCTGTCATTGAATACCCGACGAACCGGTATTCCTTGTTGGCGGTTGCTGCATGATCCTGGTTGATAAAGCTTATCTTCGATATCGTACGTTCTGCTTTTGGGTTATTAGCCTCATAAGTGAACGCTGGTTTCTGCTTCATCAGGTCCGCGAGGGATGAGAAGAAGAATTCCCCCCGGCACGTCCAACATAATGAACCTTTATCACGGGCCATCTCTGCCAGCATCTTAGATGGCTTTTGACCGGCATTAAGATGGTACGTAACAGAGCGCTTTTGCGTGCCGGTCGCCAGTTTCAACGCACCTATGTAGCTTTTAAAGATTTCGTTCGGTGTTTTGTTCGTATGCAGATTAGTGCGAGGGGAAGGAATCTTAAATCGCCGGACGTCTTCGCTCACCGCTATTATCGTCACAATGTCCGATGATTGGGTCGCAGAAGTAATGAAAAACGCGGTCTTAAAAGCTGTTTCCTCACCCTGTGGATCACCCATTTCAGCGATTAATGCTGCACCGTATTTCGCTTTCCAGTCATCAACAACGGTACCAGTAGCATCACGCACTTCGATTTTCAGCAGAGGGGCTTTGAGGCTTGCTTTCTCGACATATACGGTTGCAACAATCCACTCTCGCGGTACCTTGTTGTCGTTGATCATGACGGATTGCAGAAACAGCTGGTGGAGTTCTTGCGCCATGATTTACCCCACTGCCAGCGTCGTTTCTGTCACTACGCGGGTGGCATCTAATTCAAAGGCGGTAATGACATCAGCCAGCACTGAGATTGGTGCTTGAGCGGCGTAAATACGCTCTTCGGCCAGCGGAGCAGAGACATCAGAGAATCCTATTTCTTTTGCGTCTTGCAAAGAACAGATCAGCGGTACTGGCACGCGGACAAGCTTTGTATTGGCTTCGAACTGAGTAGACATTAATAGTCGAATGCTTGCGCCCAGGGAGTTGCACATCAGCCCTAGAGTGTCTTTATCGGTGGCCATGATAGTGACGTCATAGGTGATGATCGCCTGCATGAATTCCAGGCTGGCCAGTGGCCTGCCATCATCGGGATCGCTAAATGATGAACCGATACGGCGATCTACCTGCTGATCGGTGTTGTCATAGTTGATATCCATCGAGCGAGAGATATTGATGAGCGGTAACGCGTCCCGGTTTAACTGCAGATCATCAGGCTTTCTCCCTTGCCCTGCATTAGCCCGGCGGATAGCTTTAAGGCATTCTATTACGCTATCGAAGCGGCCCACGTAAATCCGTTCCGCAGCTGGACGTGATAGGAATGACTGAAAACGTTTTTCAACCGGGCGTGGTTCCACCAGCAGCACATTATCGAATGCTTTGCTGATCAGAGTGGCCAGGGCATCGTCTACCGCGTCAAATCCCGTGGTCTGCTGCTTACCTGTTTTGCTGACCTTCCACTCACCGGTTCTGGATAGGAGCTTGCTTTTATCACTCATTGGACGTGACCCCCATTTGTGCTGTCGAAATTGCGGGCCGGGATACAGTAATACAGCGATCCTACGTGCTGAGTGCCATAGCTGAAGATACGATGCACATACCACCAGCGCCGGGCGGTACCGTTGGCCATTTCCTCATTCCATTCCAGAATGGAGCCTACGGGCACGTTATTGGCTGCTATACGCAATACCAGAACGTCATCCGTTAATCCGTCCTGTTCACCATCACCATCAACTGCGCGGAAAGACTCGCGTCCATCCGGGTTATCCAGCACGTACACGATGTCAGGTTCTTGGTATGTCAGCGGCCGTTGGTTATTGTCGATTTCGGTGAAGGACTCAGTGCCGCTTTCGTCGTCTATGACGCCATACGTCCCAACATCAGGGCGATAAATAAGTGCCTGGAATGAGTCCGGACAGCTTTCAATAACCAGCATCCAGTCTGCACGGATCTGATCATTAAACTGCTTGTGACCATTGAATCGGGTCTTGAGTTTGGTATTTTGCTCACGAGCTGCCAGAGAAGCGGGAAGAGATGCTACATCAGGCTCATTGTCATCTGTTTCGCCATAACCACCAGCGAGATCACCATTATCATCAGGAGCAACACCCAAGGAGGAGGTGGACGCTTCCAGGTTGCTGAACGAGATGGAGTGCTCAGGATTTTCTTCTGAGACACTTCCCGTATTTTCTTCTGTCGGCGTTGTCGTTTCTGCCTGGGTGCTGTCATTTGCTGGTTCCTCCTGCTTCTGGCTTAACTCGTCGGTTAGCCACGCATCAAAACGGCCCATATGCCCTCAAGGTCCACTCTATTCAGGTTGAGTAGGGATTTTGGCGAGGTTGTGAAATGCAAAGATAGCGTTCACATATTGTAAACGGTAAAGGTCGATGCTATGATGTTCACATAATGTAAACGGATGGAACGACCGCAAGATGCACGTAATTTCAAAAGAGCCTTTTGAGGAAGCGGCAAAGCGATATCCCAACGATTCGTTAGCCATTCGGGCGCTGTACCGCTTAGTGCGCGAGACGGACTTCTCTTCTCCAGCTGAGATGCGAACTCTGATACCGAGCCTGGATAATTTTAAGTACAGGAATAAGTGGTGGGTTTTGGATGTAGGGGGCAACAACTTGAGGGTTATCGCCTATATCAATTTCGTGAATAAGCGCTTCTACGTGAAGCACATCGCAACCCACGCTGATTACGACAAGTTGACCCGCTATTACAGGGAGAACAAAGAATGATTACCGACACTGCAAAAGCCATTGAAGCAACCAAACAACTCGTAGCGGCTGTCCCCTTCCTGGGGGGCAGTTCTTCCGAGAGCGATTACCGCGAAGCGATGGAGCTGGTGGATTATCTGATCGAGAACGACGACGAGAACCCACTTATTGACTTCCTGGCGAGTAAGATTGCCGATTATGAAGATAACAGCCCTCGTTTCGCTGAGTTCAACAAAGCTATCGCTGAAATGCCAGTCGGCGTTGCACTTCTGCGTACCCTGATTGACCAGCACAAGCTGTCTTATTCAGACCTTAAGGATGAGATCGGATCTAAATCATTGGTCAGCCAAATCCTGTCAGGGCAGCGCTCTTTGACCATCACTCACATAAAAGCGCTTTCCGCGCGCTTCGGTGTAAAACCTGAGTGGTTCCTATAACCGAAAGATATAACTAAATCACCATCTGGTGATTTAGTTATTGCTAGATTTCATTTGTAAGGAAGCTTCCATGTCAGACGAAGTAGCAAAGCCAGGGAATGAAGAGGCTCTTAGTCCAAACCAGTCTCTGTCAGAGGCAATAAAAGATAAAATTTTCAATAAAATATATTTTTATATTTTAATTTCTTTCCTGTTAGTAAATTGGCAGGAGATATTAATTCTATTCAAATCAAGTGAAGATATTTTTTATACATTGTCTATTATCTTCACAAGCCAAATGTGGTTCGGTTACATGCTTCCGCCTTGGTTTGCACATTTCGGCTTGCCAATCCTATTTGGCACCCTTGCTTCAGCTTTAACTCCTTTTGTAACATATTGGATTTCAAGGGTTACGGCTAAAAGGTTTGCTAAAATTAGGCGTGCAGATAGAAAAGCTGATCTTGAGGTTGAAGATGAATTTCAAGACTTGCGAATCAGGCTTGTTACAAAAACAAATAAGGCGGATAGTCTTTTAAATAGAATCAAGCTTTTAGAAATGCAAAACGCTACCTTATCGGAGAAAAACACTCAACTTCAGGAACATAGAAAGCAGTTGTTTTTTGGCATTAAAGCATTTGTTGATTATTATGAAACAAAGGGGGCGTTGAAAACGCCAGAAGATTTTGCGGAATTTTTTATGTTGGTTGAAAAAACTGATTTTTACAAAGATGTAACAATAGTAGGTAAGGTAAATAAACTTCTCGAAAACATTAAGGATATTTACTTTGAAGAGCCAGAAGGTGAAATAACTACGACTGCAAATGAATAAGAATATGTGGCGTATCATGCGCCACCTTTTTTAATATATTCCATAAACATCTTTTCCGCTTGCGCCGGTGCTGTTCCAGCCATTACCAGAGCGTCAATAAACGACTGTTTCTTTAACGCGAACTGATCTGCTAATTGCTGCTTGAGCATCTTGTTCTTTTCTTTCTCTTTCTGCAATGCTGCCTCCTTCTCGGCGGCACGCTTTTTCTGAGTATCAGAGAGTTTTCTGGCTTTGGTGAGCTGCGTCCGGAGCTTTTCTATCTTCCCAGAGCCCTTAGCAAGCTTCGAGCTCAGCGCGGCCTGGCGCTTTTGGTAGATATCCCACTCGCGCTTAGCCGCGGCAACGTTCGTTTTGGCGTTACGGTTACGGCTAAATTCTTTCTCATCTGTTTTGCTGAAGTGCTGTGTGGTGCGGCGCTTATCATCGCCAAAGGCAATCTGTGTCGCCGCTTTCTGCATGGCACGGGCAATACTCAGTTGCCAGCTGGACGACTGCAACCGCGTGAGTGAGTGGATAACATGCTTACACGCTACACCCTGTAACTTGGGGTTTTTAATTTTGGGGTAGGCGTACTCTTTCGGCGGTGCCAGCGCGAAATTACCCGCCGTAGCAATATAGCGATACCAATATTGGTGGCGGCCGCAATCGCAGTCGAACGACACTCGACCAGCGCAAAGAGCCTTCGTAACCTTGATCCCGGCCTTCTCGTCTTCTGCGATGTCCTCCACCAGCTGATCCCATTCCTCAAAACGGAACTTGACCAAGTGGTGCTGGTGGGCCGATTTATCAGAAGCCTCAACGCGGATATTGATCACGTTGTGCTTGAGAGACAGCGGAACCGCACGCTTAATGCCTGATCCGTCGTCTACAGCGTTATTGGCACGCTTAATATCTATGGCCTGGCTGGAAGCCACCAGCTGCGCATAAGTGATACCAGCGGTTTTATTATCGAACTTCTCCCGAGTCTTGCCACGCTGCTTTTCAAATCCCTTCAGGTCATCGAGTGTGAAAAACGTGCCTTCTTTCTTTTTCCCCAGCTTCAGGATGTCGTCAATAGACCGGTTCTTGAGCCTGCCAGGGGTTAATGTCCGATGGGCAGAGCGACGCTTGCGCGTCTGCTCCTTGCGTATCAGGTCGAATACCTTATTGAATGCCTTTGGTGATAGCCCATCAGTGATATAGCGGCCATTGTCATTTTTGAGGAATTCAGCCATTGCTCAACTCCGGCGCGTTGCCTGCGAAGTCACGGATGCGGTTACGTATCCATGCCTGATCGGGAAGAATGAGCGTTTTACCCGCAGGCATTTCTTCCATTTCAGATTCATGACCCACTAGCACGCGGAATACCCAGCGTAGGTCTGCATTTCCATAGGCACGGTAGGCTGCCAAATCAGATCGGTAGATTTCATCAATCTTTATCGTGTACTCAAAATTGTCAGATCGACGTTGGCTGACGCGGGCAATCAGCTCCTGGTGGAGTAGGGCGCGGAGAACGTCATCTTCAACATATCGGTCATCGAGTCGGCTATAGCTCACTTATCCCCCTGAATGCAAAAAGACCGCAGAATGCGGCCTAATTGTCAGTGGTCTGTGATTTATAGGATGTACGTATCGTCATCTATGCGTCGGCCGGCAAGTGATTTTGGCTGCGATGTGGCGGCCTTTTTCTGTTCATGGCCAATGAGGGATAAGAAGGAAGCGACCAGCCCAGGCTCTTCTTGTTCAATGGTTACACCTGTCATCTGACTTACGTAATCCGCGCTGGCCACGTTGTGATACACGGTCGCGAAGCAACAAAGGATCATCAGGATGTGTTCTGGACGGATATCTTGCCAGTTGACGCGATAGACCTCTTCCCCATTGCCATTAAATTCGATATCGACGATGGAATCAGGTATTTCAAATGAGCCTTTGAGTCCTTTTGGTAGCGAGAGCATGCGCTGAAGCTTCAACTCCCTGTAACGCTCCATGCCAACGATGATTGCCGCTCTTCCGTCTAAATGCCGTGTTTTAAGCGTTACCTGGCTGGCACCGGTGCCCGCAGAAACTGTGGGAGTGATTTCATCCACCAGCACCTTGAATCTTTTTTCTCTTAACTTACGTATCGCCGCAGGAATTTTTTCTTTCTGCTCGCGCGCTGAGATAGCCAACGGCTTTACTTCGTTAATCAGCAGCGCACCTTCTTTAAATACTGCCGTCATCAGCTGTGGTTTGCTGGTGGTAAGGCTGAATATCGCGATCTGTTCCATAAACCCCCCGGTATCAGACACAAAAAAAGCCGCTCTAAGGCGGCTTGTTTCGGCGCTAGGGCTCCCAACCGCGCTTCGGCAGAAAGTTAGTCGTCAAAAGAACCCTCAACGGGAACCTTAGCGCGGGTGAAGTATTGTTAGTTTGTGAAATAGATATCAAATACTTTCGTTAGAAAAATTGTTTTATGTGCTTTTCCTGTTTCAGTTACATATGCGCCAAGGTACTGATATAACAAGAAATATTAGGGTGGGTTTATCTCTTTTTCTGCAATTGAATTGATACTATGCAGCCTTACATACAACGATAAGGCTCTAATAATGAGAATAAAACTTCTTGTTGCGCTTTCTGCATCGGTGCTTTTTGGTGCATTTTCAGCTACCTCTTTTGCTCAAGCGTTACCGGCAAACCCGCACGCCGGGAGGCTGGTTCTCAACAAAATCCCCGGCGACTATACACAGCCCCAGATTCTGGAATTCTGTTCATCAAATAACGTTCCATTAAAGCCGGTAGGGCCGCTGCAGGGCGCTAAGGAATTCTGCGTGATGGCGTTCTCCGCTCACTTAACGGATCAGGCGATCACAGCGATCGGCTATTCCACTCAGGACACCATTTCAAAGATTGCTAAGGACTACGGTATCGCATACCAGCGCGCTGGCCTGGGTGATGTTCTTCTGCCATTCAGTGGACTGGCGTCGTTCCCGGAGGGGCAGGATTTTCTTGTTAGCCAGAGCATGATGCGTACTGGCGACAGGTCATTATTTAATAAAGCGGCAGGTAAGGAGGATCACGCCGCCGTTGGGAGGAGTGTTCAGACAGCTGCAAACTTGGCCGTTGAATGCGGTAAATTCAACATCAAAATATACCCTGGCGCCATCTTCCTAAACGGCAACAAAATGGACTATCCCAAGAAGCAAACTGAATCCGATGTAAGTAATTACTTCTTCCAAGAGTTCGCTGAAATGGGGGGAACCTATACGCTTTATTCCCTCGATATTCCTGCTCAGGGTGGAATGACACTATCTCACCAATGGCAAGATGCTGACGGCAACGCGTTGCGAGATGTTAAAACAGAGAAGTGCGGCACCTTTAAATCATTCTCCGGGCAGCAACCCAACAAGCAATCTTCCCTAGAGCGTCAACAAGCCGAGTAAATGGATGTAAAAAAGCCGCCAGAGATGGCGGCTTATTTCGATAGTAGGGCCAGCGTCAGGCGGTCTTTCTCTCCCGGGTAGGGCGCTGCGCTAATTTGCAGGCATAGGCCATAACTTTCTGCTTCACTTCATTCAGTGCGCCGGACACATGATCTTTGCCCAACGTAGCCGTCCAGTCGTAGCAGCCACCAGTGCTGTTCTTAATGTCGAACGTGAGATATCTAACAACCATCAGCTTAACTCCATATGAGCTGGTGGAGCGCCACCAGCAACAAAATCAGTGACGAATACAGCCAGCGAAAAAACAGATGTGAGTAGGGGCCAGCAAGCGGCGCGCTTCACGCTCAGTTTCAGCTTCGATATGAAAGGTCTGGGGCTTGATCTCTTTCTGCATGCGCGGCTGCGCGGCGAAGATCCATGTCGGTGGACGCTTGTCCGATTGGGTATTTGCGAAGATATTCATTGTGGCTCCTGTTGTTCCAGAAGTCACACCTAACGTTCCAGGGCTAAGTGTGACATGGTTAAGGCTGGAACACCGGGAAGCCTACAACCGGGGGCTTTCGCCTCCTTAACCACGTCACGGTGCACATGATACGCAAGTGAATGGTTATTGTCTTCCCGATGTTCCTAATTTATTGGCAAAAACTTTATTGCATCGCCAATGTGCACATTGTACACACATAAAATATATATGTCAATATTTTATGTTAGAAAATTGCATTGTTTATAAACAATAGCCAGCAATGCAGCTTCAGAAGCATTAAGGCGGGCAAACTCACTCTTGCCGCCGGTAATCCCATCTGCATGAACCGGGACAAGCCAAGGGTGTTTGTGCCTCATCTCTATTGGCGCGGCGTACTGGTGATGCCAATTACATAGAGGGAGCACCTTCTTATGTGCGTCTGGCGCGGTACGACCATCAATATGGTGTAGGACAATAACTGGGCTATATACTCCGTGCAGCGCACATGCAGCACATGGAAGCTTTGCGATCGCTTCCTGGTAGCGCTTCTCCTCTGCTGTGGGCGATCGACCTTTCAGACCTCGCGAAGAAGAGCGACGCGGGGGCGATATAGCTTGCGTCTGAATGGACGCCTTTTCCCTAGCTTTCTCGCGTGCCTTGTCTTGCTGTAGCTGCAACTTCTCCCGACACTTATCCCTGTATTCCGGGCTGGCAATTTTCTCCCTGTGTCTCTTCAAAGCTCTATCTGCAGCGGCTCGCTTTTTTTCTTGTTGCTGTGCCTGCCAGGCAGGATCTGAAAGCTTGAGTTTCATTTTCGCGCGCTGCTTTTCTCTCTGTTTTCCCCACTGCGTTTGCTCTGCCATTCCTTATCCCGGTTATCAATATTCAGACCGATATGATGGATCAGAATCCAAATATTAAAAATAGATTTTCTAACATAAAAGATAATTTGATATGATTTCGATCCGATTCGAAAAGAGGGTTAGCCATGCTCATAGCAATCCATGCCTTTCTAAACAGTCTCGCAGGAGCCTCGCTGTATCAGCTGGAGTTGATCTATAGCCTGTCTGCGGTAGAGGCGTGTTTTGAGCTGTATGTATTGGTTATGGCCGCTCTCGCAATTAAAGGAAAACTACGATGAACACCCAGCAAACAGTTTTAACCACGAACTTAGTTAGTCGCGTTGAAGGTGAGGTGGCTTGTATCTGCCCTCATTGCAAGCGACCGGCCTTCTTATCTGCCTCCCGACTCAATGATGTTCGCGGCGAGCAGTTCAAACATAAAGATGTGGTTAATCTCAGGACACGGGCACGTTGCAATGGGGTGTTTGAGGTTAGTAGCACGGCAAAATACGACGGTTCTCTCTTCAACGTTGCTTAATAGGAGACTCATATATGGCAGATTTCGCGTCGACTAAATACACAGCCACCTTTGATGAATGGCACGAACAACTGATGAATTACGCTGATTTACGTGGTGGAAGCGCGGCTGATGCAGATGCCTGGCGAGAAGACTATGAGGCAGGAAAAACACCGGTAGTGGCTTACTGTGATGAGTGGGGTGAAGATTAATGTCCGACCTCCAGTTAGCCGTTAAGGGGGTTTATTTTGACGCAATGCAAACTGGGGAGAAGGTGGAAGAATACCGCCTTGTTAGTCCTTACTGGATTAATCGGTTGATGTCGGGATTTAAACAACGCAACTATGACCGCCTGATCATTACCCGGGGCTACCCAAAGCGTGATGACCTCAGCAAGCGGATTGTTGTTCCGTATAACGGTTATGAAATTAAGTTCATCACACATGAGCATTTCGGCCCCGACCCGGTGAAAGTTTTTGCGATTAAGATAAACCTACAACCTTAACTATCCGCCTAACAACCATCCGGGAGCTCCGGATGGCTCCTCCTGCGCACGTCGTGCATATTTATTTTACCCCAACTATTGAAAGTGATTTTCTAACACATTATATTTTTAACCGGAGCAAATTGAAGCCGAGTTAAATATGAGTGCAATCATCACCCCCTTCGTACAAAAAGAAACCGGCGTTGCTGTGTTCTCGGTGGACTCAGCCACCAGCAACATGATCAAGAGCGCTGAACGGTTTCTGTTAACCCCATTGCCAAAAGAGCAGGTAAAAGACACTCCTGACGGTTTTGTCGATCTGAACTACTCGCTGGTGGCCAATGAAACGCTAAAGCCATTTTTTGAAAGTGAACGCGTATTCGACTCCCTTGGCGGTCAACCCTCTGTTATGGACTGGGTGCAACGCAGTGTGCATACCTGCCAGGCAGAAAGCCCGGAGGATTGTGATAACAAACTAACTACGCATTTTCACAACGGCTCTGCTGTGCGTTTGTGCTGGTATCACGACAATGAATATTTGATGCGGGGTTATAACCGCCTCAATGAAGTTTTGCAGCGAAATAGAGCCAACTGGATCATGTCATGGGCGAACAGCGAAATGAGGCTGGAGCCCGGCCGTGACATTAGTCTTATCGAACTAACGTTTTGGGCACTGCGTCGCGGATTCAAAGACCAGCTACCCCAAGAAGCTGGACGCATCGCCCTATGCAAGCCAGTAGAAGAGTTCCCGACAGGCACCATGCGTGAATCCGATATCGTTTGGACCTATGGAGTCAATGAGCTGGTGGAGCAGCTGGCGGACAAGATTACAGAAATCGAAGTTGATGAAGATTCCGGCTTGCTCTACATGGCCAGACCAAAAATCCAGTTGGGAAAAAGCGCAGCCTATCGCCGGTTTATCGTCTCTCGCCCCTGTGTAGGTTGCTCTGGTGAGGTTAATCGCCCCTTCATGTACCGCGCACGCGGTTTAAACGAACACGATCGTTGGTGTGTTCCCCTTTGCGATAAATGCGCCCACGACGCCGCTAAGGACGTCAGGGGATGGGAAGCCGCACACGGCAAGCGTCTGTATGTTCTCGCTAACCAGATATTCGACTTTGCCATCGAGCATGGCGTGATCAACTTCAATAACTGAGGGATCAGTATGCAGCAGCGTTTTTACATGATGTGCTTGCGTGAAACTGTGGGCACGAATGCTTCATTCCATCGCAAAGATGGCCATGGCTACAGTAGCGATATCGATGCCGCCCATGTCTACACACTGAGCGAAGCGCAAAACAACTGGGAGAAAGGAAGGAGTATCGATCAGCCTATCTCAGCTGAGTGCGTAGATGCTCTGGCCGTTTGGCACGTAGACCACCAGCTAATTCCGCATGAGACGGTGGAAGAAGAAGGCTGTAGTCAATACGTGGCCTTCCTGAAAGGGGAATGGGACGGAAATGATGTGTATTGGCTCGCCGGTACCGAGCGCCCTACTACCGACTTCAGTAAAGCCTACATTCATCCGTTCCCGGTGAAGTCTAGCGAGGGCGTTGTATGGCTCCCATATCACCTCGTAGCTGCAGTCAAACGCCGTACCTTCAACATCCACCTCCTCGACCGTCGGAAGATGATCCAAGCGCCTGGGCTTCGTATGCCTAAGTGGCTGAAGCTTCAAAACCGCCGCCGTAGCGCTTCAGGTAAGGTTCGTTGGAATTGCCCCAGCTGCGGCCGTATCTCATGGCAACTAAATCCCTATGACTTTGACGGTTGCTCAAACCTCAGCTGCAGGGGGACGTGATGGCCAGCGCCAATCTTTGGGCGATCGTCCGGGCTATTCAACGCGACGGGGAGATCACCCCACGTAAGGTGTGCCGTTTGCTGGGTTGCTCAAGCAAAAAGGCAAGCCGCATGCTTGAGCACTTGGAGTCAGCTGGTGCTGTTAAGAACGTTGGCCAACGCGGTCACCCAGTATTCAGGATGCGGCCAGGCGGGGAAACAAGAATTAAGCCAATGCTGGTGGCGCGCGAGCTACCCAGCATCACCGAGATTTGCCGCAAGAACTGGCGCGGCTACCAAATTCACAAAATCATCGGGAGTACGAGAACATGACACCCAATATACAGGCGTACCGCGCTGACGGTGGCGATATTGGCACTGACCGCATTAAAGAAATAGCCAATAACCCATACGGTGACGAAGAGAAATGCTGGCTAGCTAAACGCGTGCTGGCACTGCTGGATGAACTGGAAGCCAAAGACAAAGCATGGTCAGCACAGGACAACCACATCAACCAGCAGGCTGATCGAATTGAATCGCTGGAGAAGAAGAATGGTGAGCTGGGCAGGGCGCTTGGAGCAGCAGAGAAGCTGATTGCTGAGCTGCAGGCGCGGGATATCACCATCAAACAGCATGCACAGGCTTTATTTGAGGCAATAGCAAACCCGTCTGACCATTACGTACCTGCATACGCTCGGTGTTTAAGAGAAGCGTTGAATGGCACTAGCACCGGTAAAGGAGAGTGAGCATGGTTAAGTTGACCAAAAAAGAACAGGCGTGGGTCGATGAATTGCAAGAGGTCCTCGACCGTTGCCCATCACCGAAAAAAATCGGTTTTTACACCATCGGCGATCCGAATATTCACCTTTATGACCTGCGCAAATACAAAGAAGTTGAAGAGGCGCTGGACACGGGAAAAGCGTCTGACTGGTCTCCGGCTTGCCGTGTGGCAGGGGCGCATATTGAAGGGACGATCGATTTCCCATCGCCAGTTGAAAGCACAGCAGGATGAGGGCTAACCCATGAGCACTATTACCAGCGAATTCACCAAAGAGCAGTTACAGCAAATCGAAGCCGCAGCGAAAGAAGTCTTGTGGCCTGTCGTGTGGTCGGAAAAGAAAGCGCGTGAGCACTTCAACGGAAAGATAACTCCTGAGGTGGTTCTGGGGCTGGCGCGTATTGCAATGGCAGCAACAGTTGAGCCCCTGTATCAATACCGAATTCGAAATGGCTACAACGGACAGGTAACAGAGTGGCAAACCATTAGACGTGACCAGGTTGATTTTGTTTTGAAAGCTCAGCCGCATAATATTGAGTTTCAAATTATCGCCCCGCCAGCTCCGATTCCTGATGTTTCCGCCGTCGCCCGCGCGGCGTTGGATTACATCGATGCACTTCCGGACGAAGTGGTAGCCAAGCTTCCTGCAATGCCTGGTTTCGATCGAGATTGGGCTGAAGAGATTCTGTCCACGGTCGCCGCACCGGCGCAGAGAACGCTAGCCCTTGCGAACGAGACGATCGACTTTGAACGCCTGTGTGAAATCGCAGAAGAGGACAAAGGAAGCGACGTGGCGTTTGAATCTTCAATAATGGCGCGCATGCTAATTGGCGTGGCCATGAACAGCGAGCCGGTGGCGTATACTGATGCAGAGGAATTGCGTTTCCCGCATGCCACCAGCGACATGTGGCCCGCACCTCTTGGGCACGGTAGGGATGTTCCTCTATACACTGTACAGCAGCTTAACGATAGGGATAGGGCTGAACTCACGTCATATCGTTGGCTGGTGGAGCGCCTTGAGGCAGCGCTCCGGCCTGATTGTCCCGCTTTTGATGCTGCATGCCGCGCATTATGGGAACGTGAACCACACAGGATTTTGGAAAAGGCCGGTTATCCGATTGATTACGACTCTCAGCCACCAGCGATTAAAGCTGGCTTAAAGCGGCAGGTGTTAACGGTTTTAAGGACCGTGGAAAAGGAGGTGAGGGGTGAAGGCTGAAATATCCATCGTTCGTCCGGGCGCATGCGATGACCATGAGATCAGGTTGATTATCCGGCTGGCACGCGGGAAAACGATCACTGCCATCATGACGCCGGAAAACCTGGCATTAGCGCTGACAGGGAAATCAGATCTACCGGCAGAAATTTCCCTACGTAATGTGGATATAGTGGTGAAGTGACCCATGTGACACGAGGAAAGGCCCAATATCTGGGCCTTTTTTTATTTGACGTAATCACCGCTTGTTAATGTAGTCGATGATCGTCGTGATGATGGCCACCAGCGGTGGCAGTATCTTCAGCAACAAACTAACCATTTTCAGCCTCCTTGGGCTTCGGGGTTATCGGTCTTTCCAGTAACCCAGCAGCGTCATAATGATGACCGCTACCGGATGCGCGAGTTTTAAAAACAACAGCAGCATTTGCATGTTGAATCCTTACTTGATTTTCTCGCGCCTGGCTGCAAACACCCTTGGGCTTGCCTTTGCAGTTGCTGTATCGATAGTCGCCAGATACATTCAGCACGATTTCATGTTTGGGTGAGGCCTTCGAATCACCAAAAAACCTGCGCAGAAATTTCGCTTTTAAATCATGTCCTAAACCCTTCTTAACCGTTAGGGAACCTTCAGAACGGTTCCAGCTGGCTTGAAGAATGCAGATCATTTGTTTAAGCTAACTTCAGTCGCCAGATACATTTGGCACGGTAAGCGGAGTTCGCACCTCCAGTTACCGATTGGAAGACCCGGTCTAATCAGCCGGGTTTTTTCATTTCCGGCAGACATAAAAAATAAATGGAATAAATACTACATATAGGGATTTCAAAAATTATTTCCGCTATATGGTGAGTATTCTAGTATCGAATCTTTTCAGCACAAGGGTTGATTTTGACGTTAAATTGAGGTTGTGAAAGGGTAAAAAAGGCTAAGTCCTCGTACCGTAAGGCCTGGAAGACATGTCAATAATTAAGAAAAAAAATTCAAAATTTGATCGAGTGTTGATTTATCTTTTGGTAGGTCATAATTGCGCAACATGACGTCGCGCAATCCCCTCAGTTTCATACCGAATTTTCGCTTTTTTACCTTGTTGTTTGTTCCATACATTTCCGCCAGGCACTCCCCTCAACACCATTATCCACATACGTTGATATTGCATACGGAATACTCCTTATTTCGGTTGAAACGACTGCTCCATCACGAGCTGAGGTCGCGCGAGGTACTGAGGTCAACTTGTATTGACCGCTGATTCCTTTCGCTGCTTGAGCCTTCGATTCCGCCAGGATGGTCTTTGCGCATTGCTCCGCTGCTGCGAACTGCGGATCTTTCTCCGATTTATCCCCGCTGCAGGCTGAGAGGGTGATAACCAAAGCAGAGATGAATAATTTTCTATTTATCATTTTTTCGACCTAACGCTAATAAAAACAATAGACTACATCAAAATGCAGTGACGTAGAAGCGACCGCTGCGCTTTGTCGTTTGCTTACATCGCTCACTACACGATTTGGCTCAGTGCCTAGTATTGAATATACTGTACATATATACAGTTAATTCGCGTGAGGCCGTTATGGGTAAGGATCTGAAATATGAAGTTATTCCGCGAGGGACTCATATCCCTTACATCACACCGGGCAAATGGACCTTCATACAACGTAAGCGTGAATATGGGGGAGGCTGGTGGTTCGGGAGGGCTTATGACGATCACTTTCTGCTTGAGTTTGAGCGCCCAGCATCGCTGAGCGAAGGAATCGACTACATCAATGCTTACGAAAAGGTCAGCAAGTTGCCTGACTGGGACGATGATTTTAATTTGGAGGGGTAGATGGGGTTTCCTTCACCAGCGACTGACTATATAGAGTCCAGGTTAACCATAGACAGGATCTGTCAGATAGACGGTAATTGCGTTGTCATTGAGACTACGACCGGTTACGCAGTTGTTAACCGGTCAATGAAAGCAAAGCAGGGTGATATGGTACTGATCTCGATGTTCGGGCGAAACCTATTTGCCAGGGTCCATGGAGCGACCTTGCGAGAAAAGGACGGGAAAATAATCGCGGGTGAGGAGCTCAATGAAGTTCATGTTGCGGGCGTAGTAACCTTCACAATTCACAGAACTCCAGGTACCCGCACTTAATCCTTTTTGGGGTAGTGACCGGGTAGCTGCGATAACTGCCAACTATTATCCTTCCACCTTCACGCGCTGCGCTCGATGTTGCAGCCCGTCTCCGAGTTACCAGATTCACGATTATTATTGCTGGTCAATGAAATAAATACGAATACCCAAAATCTGGCCATGCTATGACATGGCTAGCTGAAAGCATCATTTATTCGTCTTGCTAAAATCGGCCATTCTGGTAACTTAGGTATCGGAGCTGATTGCCAAGGCTGTAAGTGACCTAAAAGACAGCAAATCGAACTACCTGCCAATGACAGTTGATCTTTATTAACCATGCTGGCAAGCGTAGTGACTTAAACACTTACCACTACTTTTAAAGTCCAGCATTGTTAAGACAGGATCACTACTATGAGTACCGATCTCTCAAAACTTTGCGCAGATTTCCTACGTCAAAATCATGTTTCCCAATCCACTGAAAAGCTAAAAGCTTCACATGCAAGAGAGCTGGTTGCAGCATTTTTCGGTTACAAGAGCCATGCGGCACTCATGGCCGAGAAGACCTACCCGCTGGTTCAGCTCGAAGAGGCATATATCTTCATTCCTGATATACCGTTGATGAATGACAGACGCTCGAAACTCAACGGTTTGCCAAATGACCTTACCCACTCAATTGACCTCGCCAGGCTTCTATCAGACATGCTTACCAGTAAAGGGCTATGTGGTGGAAATGTCTGGATCCATGACACACTGGAAAACTATATTGTCGAAGTTTTACTACCCGATTGCCAATCTCTTATAGATGATCAGCTTTCCGGTTCGATGGCTGAAACCAATGCGGAATTTTTCGATGCGCCTTATTATGACGATGTGCAAATCGAGGATCGTGGTGACAAACTGGTGGCTATTGCCAAAACCCAATATAAGGGCGAGACACTGGACGATAGGCCGTTCTGTGGTGACACCCTTGATATAGTTGTGCAGGTGATATTGCCCCGCATGGCTGGCAAGCGCGGTTTTTACGATTTAGAGCTTGAAGCTGGAGGCTGCGTCAATGACGACTGGGTTGACCCGGAGCTAAAGTATGGCAAACCTCCTCAGAGCAGACTGGCAGCGGAGCTTGGCATAACAGACGAAGATCTTGAATCGCTGGAATGGGACACACAGGAAAACAGTAGTGATGACGGTTTGATCTATGACTTTGTGTTGACCTTTGACAAAAGTTGTCCGCCTGAGATTTTGGAGATGATCGAAGGATTATCGGATAATTTGACGATCCGTGTTTCTGCAAATGCGTTTGACAACCCTTATCCGGATGAAAACATGCATTACGAATATCCGTAGCAAAGAACAAGACGGTGAAGGCGTCTGAAGCCCAATGGAATGAAAACGTACGCTAATTAGCGTACGTTTTTCCCAATAGTTGGCAGTTATCGCAGCTACCCGGTCACTACCCCTTTTTATGGGCGTAGCCTTGTTCTTGAAGGTTTTCAAACGATTCGGTTATTGACCAAGGGACCGATTTAAACCGCTCGATCGCCTTCAACACCTCTACAGCGGTCGCCGTTGGCTCGATGGCCCCCTGAAGCCACGGGAGAAGGGCATCAATAATGCGATCTTTCATGTTCTCACCGTCCGCAAGCAGCTGGGCTTGGTACGCTTGAATGTCGGCCACCAGCGCCGACTCAGCCAGGCGTTGAAAAGGTTCTCCCTCTCCCGGTTCGTCAAGCAACTCCAGGCGCTCTTTAATGCGTTGCGTATCCCGCGTTATCGCGTCGGAGGGAGTTGTGGCCAACCAGAGCTGGCAAAGATGATCGGGAATAACGATCGTCGTTCGCGTGCCGGTGCTCTTCCTCACATAGTTCACTTTCATGGATTGAACCTCTTTTTTCAGAAAGCCACATAATACCGATCATTCATTTATGAGTAAATATTTACTCAATCCCATTGACGTAACTCCATGAATGAGTAAATATTTACTCGTCAGAAGAGTTAGATAAAAGATAAGGATGAACGCGATGAAACCGATACTCAACAAAGAGATCACCACACTTGCGGAGCTGGTGGCCGCAACTGAAAATCTTGAGCCAACAGACCCGAAATTAGTCGCGGCGATTAACGAAGTGCCTGCAGCGGCAAACACAGACATAACCTCTCCACTGCGGATTATTTCCGATTACATGCAGCGCTTCATCAGCAACAACAAGGATGCAAAATTGTATGAGGCAAAAGATCGGCTCGAACGTAAGATCATGCAGTTTACCTCGGATGGATATGATGAGCGGTGCCTGCGCCAGGCACTCTCTACCGCCACCAGCTGCCACACGCGGGAAGCGTTTATCGATGCCTTACAGAGTGAAGCATGAAAATGACTAGCCCACAGCAGCCCGTAAAGCACCTGATTATAATGGCGTGCTCGGCGACAAAGAGCAGGGCGGCGGCCCCGGCAATGGACCTTTACAAAGGGGTTATGTATTCAACATTCCGCGCGAACGTACCCGCAATACGTCCTGCAATTGTTATCTTGTCGGCAAAGCACGGCTTTATTGAAGCTGACCGTGTTATCGAACCTTATGAGCAGCGCATGACTGAAGCGCGTGCAGATGAAATGATTGCGGAGTTGCCTGATCTTGACTCAATAAGCTGGCCAGCTGGCGTTCACTCAATACTGCTGGCTGGTGGTAAAACCTATCAGCGAGTGATGCGAGCAGCGATTAAACGCCGTATTGAACTTGGCTTGCTGGATAACGGCATCATTATCGAACAAACGAGTGGTGGCATTGGCTATCAACGGGCGCAGCTAGGCGCTTATCTGCGTAGCCTGCCTAACTCCAACGTGAACCATGATAAAGTAACCGCGAATACTACAATGCACATAAAGGGGAGGACCATGAGTAACCAATTAGATGCTCAGGCTGAGCAGGACACAGCAGCTGAAGGCTGCAATCCCAAAGAGGTATTGATCATCAACGGCTTGGGCCAGAAACCAGGTAACGGTAAATCAGTACCGTTTCAGATGCAGGAAAAGAGCGACCGGGCGACGGCTGAAGGACAAGAGTAATGTTAGATCTACGAAGTTATGAAAGCCAGCTGGATGATCCAGCCTGGCGCAAACTTCACATATCCGGGCCGGTCGATGAATTGAAAGCTGTGGCCAATGTTGCCCGATTAATTTTTATCGCCATACTGGAAGACTGCCAACCAGGAGTAAGCACAGAGGGGACTTGTGCTTACTCAACTGTCCTCGTGAAGATGATGCTGGAAAGCCGCACAGGATACAAAGTCACCCAGAAAGGCGGCGATGGGCAAGGTGACGGCGGTTATTTCGATGCTGCTGGTGGTCACGGCCATTACTGGGTTGAGGTTGATACGGCTGCAGGTGCATATGTTGTGGACATTACTGCAGATCAGTTTGGTGCCGATCCCGTGGTCGTAGTGCCCGCCAGCAACCCTCAATATGTACCAGGTGATCAGCAGCTGGTGGATGAGCAATTTATTGGATTCATCCAAGGTATTGTCAGTTGAACGGGCGGGCGAAATGCCCACCGCTCTTATCACTCAGTGTGAGCGATCGCCGCGAGACACTGTAAACGCGCTTTTTCAACGGCGGCCGCCTTAACATCCGGGGGGATTTTTTCCGCCGTGCCCAATGTGGCGTACATATCGAGCGAAGGGGCATAGAACAGGCTATGGCCAATGTATTCGGCAATCTCCCCCACCATCTCAAAGTCACACGCCAGTAACTCTGCTTCTCCCTCAGGGCCATTCGGGAACTGGATAAAAATCTGCTTACCTAACCCCATTACCCGGCAAGCTGTTGCATACACCGCATGCAGGAGGTTTGGTGATTCCGTTGCCACTGGCTGACTCACGCCGCTGAGTATGCCGTTACGCTCTTTATTGAATGGATCATAGGAAGATAAACGTTCTACACGCCAGCACCCAGCCAGTGAGCCCTTTTGGAAAATTATGGGACTAATGTGAAGGTTCAGGGCATTGATTAGATCTTGAGCGATGCCATAGTCGGTCATTATACTCAACGATCTGCAGCCGAAAGATTGCGCGTGCGCGTTCAGTTCTGCGTTCGTCATATCGTCTCTGCGCGCAGTAATGTAGTTGCGCCCGCCCCCCACTTCTGACCAGACGGCGACGCCATTCTCTTGATCTTCCTCTTCCCTGTAACCGAAAAAGCTCATTACGGCGCGCTCAATAGTGATGAAAGGGAAGGACTTGTCTGCGCCTATTTCAACCAGTAACCCGTTGCGCAAAAGGTAATGATTGGAGGTGTTTTCTTTCATGATTATCTCTCTTAAAAACCCAGCATGTTGGCTGGCCGTGTTTCAGGCATATCTATACCGGCGGCCTCCAGTTTCCGACGCAATCGGTAAATTGTGTGGGAATCCTCGCGGCGCTGCTTTTCCAGTTCGTTGATCTTGGTGGCCTGCTGGTGGCTCTCACGTAGATATGAGCGCTGCTCTTGCAAAAGAGCGTCCGGATCACCTACCCGATGAAGTAAATAAGACAGCAGCCCGCGCTCAGCATCCTTATCGGAATCATGTGCCCAGAAGCATGCGAGATCACGATTACCGCCCCAGCTATTACCAACCAGACAACAGATATGTCCTGCCATTAGTTTTACGTGCCCGCGCTTATTCACCCACAACAGCCCCCAGCGGTCAGGAAGGTCTGCGATGTTAATGATCCCCTCCGGGCACATGTAGTAGCGGTAATCACCAAGTCCGCCCGCCTGCCGATGGGGTTTATGCTTGTCCCTGAGGAAATCAGAACGTGACACCTTCACTTCCACCAGCACGCTACCGCCATGATATCCCCAGCGATAGCCCCATGCGTCAGCTCGCTCTGAATCCCCGACGGCACCCACCTCATTGAGAGCGATCTTACAGCCCGGGCCACGCCCTGATTCGGCTCGAAGAAGCCAGCGGCGCGCTATATCATTAAGCTCGCTATGTGTCATACAACAACCACCCAATCGCAAGCCAATACATCCCCTACGGATGGTTGCCACGGGACGACCACGTTTTGGGCATTCAAAAGAGCAAAATGATCTCCATAGGGAGAATCATCAGCTGCACGCACCATCCAGCAGTATTGGCCACCAGCATTCCAGCCCTTACGAGAGACTTTTTTCCCTTCTT
This sequence comes from Enterobacter sp. JBIWA008, assembly GCF_019968765.1. NCBI lineage: Bacteria > Pseudomonadati > Pseudomonadota > Gammaproteobacteria > Enterobacterales > Enterobacteriaceae > Enterobacter > Enterobacter sp. JBIWA008. Next base: position 38,488 of record NZ_CP074151.1, read on the forward strand.
TAAGCCACATAAGGGCGTCTGAGAAATCGGCCGCTTCGAGATCAATTTCAGCAGCTACAGTTTCACCTACGCTGCGACCACCAAATATTGAGTTGCATATCGAGTCCATCTTTTCAGCACTGGTTAAAGTGTGGTTGATAGCGTATTGCGCCAGTTCACCCCAGCATGGCTCCTGTTTAACCAGTGAATGACCGTCATGGAATCGCTTCGAGGGGCAATATGAAAGCGAGCCAGCCCGATCGGAAATTAGCCATCCTCCAGATTTTACGGATAGCAGCTCTATGAACTCTTTTTCTACGTCAATATACATCCCGGCAGGCTCTAGGAGCATGATTCGTGCAAGGCCCGAGCTGGGACACGACAGAACGTCAATGATTTGCGAAGCGTGAACCACCTTAAGGCCAAGGAATTTGGGCATCTGAAAGAGCTTTTTCTTGCTTACAGTGACATTAACCATTCCGCTTCGCCTTCTCAGTGAAGGTGTATATCCGGCGCTTAATGTGCCCCACACGCGGAGCTGGCACCAAATCACTCTGTATGACTCCCTGAGCCACCAGCGCGCGTGCAGCGCGTAGAAACTGGGTAGCATCGGCCTTTCCTGCCAGTTGGAACTGACGAGCGTAAACAAAGCCTTTATGGAGTATTTCGGCCATCATCAACCGCTGAGTAGCCGTTTCTTTGTAAGCAAAAATCGCCCGGGCTTCTTCAACGGGCATGGCCAGCTGATAGCCGCGCGCGTCCTTGCGCAAGATTCCTTGCTGGCAGAGGTTGCGTAACTCATTGCGGGCGCGAAACTCACCATCAGCCAAAAAGAAAGGGTAGATATTGCACGGAGGCACCCATTCACCAGAGGCATCAATGAAGAACGCCACCAACTGCTTAGATAGCTCTGGGTAAGAGGATGGGTAACAGTTGAGTGTTGGATAAATCACTTACACCCCCGGGAAGGGAATCGTCCCTTGTTGGTGTCCGGGGCAATAAAGCCGGTATGCTCGCGCGCAAAAACGCGGTTAACCTGTTCAGTCATAGCCTGGTAATGTTCCTGATAGTGGGCCAGGAATTTTTCGGCAGTTACGACAGACACATGCTGGACGTAATGGATCGCGCCTTCAATGGTCTGCCATTCTTTATCGAGAGAAAATACAGGGACCGCTTTAAGACCGGTATAAATGCCGAAAACGACTACGGGCTTTTGGCGTTTAATTCCGGCGGCGAATGTTACAACAACGCCGTCAACTTCGAAGCGGCTGGTGCTCTGAATTGAGTCCTGCAATTCACCCTCCTGTGGTTCGAGGGTAATTTACAGGAAAATACACTGCTTACAAGTTATTATTAGAAAATGCCACTTAGGAATCCATTAACTTGCTGTTTGCACTAACAGTCTTTGAAGATTTTCTTAAATAACGCATTAGAGTTTCCGGTTTACTCCAGGTGCCTTCGCGCATTATTTCGACGATAGAAACTTGTTTATCTGCCATATCCATTGCAGCACCGACACGTGCACTATGTCCGGTCCAGGTCCTATAACGACCTTTATTTGCCGCTACGTCACGCTTGCCCGCAAGTTGCCATGCGTCACTAAATATTTTTTCAAGCGCCGGTGCCGTCAAAGGCTTTTCTGTTACTTTTGCCTTATTAGAACGATGCACCGGCGGGAATAGAACGGCATCGGGATGTTCGGTCAAACCAGAAGCTTTGAGCCAGTCCTCAAGAACGGATGTGGTGCAGCGGGCCAGCCGTTTCTCTAAGCCTGCAGCCGTAACGCTCGTTTTTGTGTGGCCTACATGAACCGTTACAGTGTCACCTATCATTTCTAAATCACGCACCCGAATGCGGGCCATTTCACTCATTCGCAGCAGTGAATTATATGCCACATAAAGGAAAGCGCGGTTGCGCAGGTCCACCAGCCGACCGGAACGGGAAAGTAAAACATCCAACAGCCTGAGGTCATCCCAATGCAACGGTATCGCCTGGCCGGTTTGTTCATTGTTTTCCGTTACTGCTTCACGTCTGATCCTCCTCATCAGAAGTGATACGCTTTTGCTGGTGGCCAGAGACGGCTGGCCGCACTGCGCTAGGAACATATTAAGCATGGCGTAGTGTTTGTCCGTTGTGGTCGAGGCTCGGCCGGAATTATAGAGCTGCAGTAGATACTCCCTCACAGCCTCCGGATCTATCGGGTACCAAGTCAGCCCGCGCGCAGAGCACCAGCGCACCCATGCTTCAAAGACCAGGCGCAGATCGCGAAGCGTGTTCTTCGAGTAAGCTCCTTGGTCGCGTAGAAAATGAAGAAGATTTTGCGCTGCCTCTTTGTGCTGACTACCGACATTCCGGAGGAAGCCAGCGTTGTCACTTCTTAGGATTAGATCACCCATGTAACTATTACCTTTCTATATAATGGTGACGCTACGTGAAAAATAGAAAAATGACAGGGTAGTTATAAGTAATTATAAAAATTGTAACGCCTCGTCTTTGAAGCGATTTCCGTCACGCGCATCAGGTTTGCTCATTTCCTCTACATTATAACCTAACTTTAAATAATGCTAATTATTTAAAGTTAGGAATTCCTCTAAGCGCCGGATATTTATACGGGTTTCAAAACACCCCGCATTTATTGGCTGATAGGCCATAACGATCAATAGCAATGTGATTGATCAGTGAGGGCGGTTGATATTTTCTAACGAATATACAGCTACATCCTATTTACGAACCTGAGCGAAGCGGATACATTTGCCGTTAATGATTTATATTAGAAAACCCCTACAACATTTTGAGGGCTTATGAAGAAAACTGCACTTGAAAAGGAATACCGAAATTTCATCGCCGTTGCTGAGCGCTGGCGGGCTATTTTGGCGGAGCATGAAGTGTTCCATGACACCAATGGTAATGGTGATGCCTTCCGTTTCATTGCTGTGACCTCAGACGGTGCGGTTCTGGACGAAGCGAAAGAGTGTTTACGGAAATGGCAGGAGTTTGCTGACTTATGCCAGGCAGAAGAGGGCGCAGCAACGCTCGCCATCCCTGAACCAACTTTCCTACCAGTACCATTTATTGTCGAGGATACAGCACAGGCCACCCAGATTTATCATCGCCGTGCGACGCCTTCTACTACACTTACGCGCGAGCAGATCCTGAAAAAGTACGATTCCATTATCAAAAAAGGACGTGCTTCTCCGGTGCTGGCACCAGTGATTCGCCCTATGCTTGCCGAGAGAAAAATCTTTGAAAATGAACCTGCTGGTTCAAAGTTTCGCGTTAGAAAAACTTCCTTTACCGAGGCGGTAATCGGCACTGCGAAATCTAAAGGTGGGGCTCTTACTCGTTACCGTGTCGGCTCCCACGGGGCGCTGATTTTTGCACAAATACCGGGCTTACACGTACCAGTAGTTGATCAATCGGAACGCCGTAGTGCAACAATGTACGATGACGTGTTGCCTGTACCATGCGCCCCACTTGGTGAATACAAGCTATACCGAGTCAGTGATCTCGATATGGCACAACGCACCAGCATGACCAGATCGTACATTCAGAAGTGCATTGAGGCCCGCACAGCTAAATTTTCTAAGCTGGAAGCCGAGCGTCTGCGCGATGCACCACCAGCGCTTAGACCTGTCATGGTGGCAAAGTTCAAGAATGCCCGCGTGATGCTTGAAAAGGTGAACACTATGGACGCTGAATTGATTGATGCCATTGCGGCCGCCGGTGATGATATTGGAAAAATCAAACTTCGCAGCGCCCGTGCCCTGTATGGAAAAGAGATAGAGGCGCGTCATGGCATCTCTTTCGAGAAGGCACAAGGCGAAGCGAAGGTTTACACCCCTCGCGCGGCCAAACTTAAAAAATAAACACTAATAAATTCCTGCGCTTGCAGGTAGAGGTTTCTAAGCCATAACTATTCACAGCAAAAGGAATAAAAATGACGATTCAGCGTCGTGAAGTCTATCTGCTTGTAAAAGAAACGTACTCTGGCAAGGTCACATACGTTGAAGGATTGCAGAGTGTCAGCAATTACTTTTTCGATGGGCATGCACGAGTAAATGACGATCCTAATGGTAAAGCAACGCATGAAGAGTTCATGGACGGCATGCGGCCAGCTCAGGTTTTTTACGTGCCTAGCAATACCTCTGGAAAATGGCAGGCTGCTTTCCATAGTTTTGGCTGCTACCCGGAAATGGGCGCGCCTCAATTGGAATTCATCATTTTTGTAGGTGCATATTCTAACGACCACGATCGAACGTTGGATCTTATGCGTGAAGGGATGGACCGTGCCTATGAAGTGATTGAAGGCACTCGCCAATTACGTGATGGTGAATTCACAGACTAATGCTAAGGCCCCAAGGAAGGGGCTTACAAATCCAGGTCTACCACATCCATACTGGATAGCGCTTCCTCCCTGAATGCTTCCATCTCTCCCCCAACATCTTCATCTGCAGGCACGTAATCCACGATAAAGGTGAAGCAGTAAGTATCCCAGCGATCGGGGGATTTGATATTTAGCTTTTGGCGCATGTGCTCCTTACGCATCATCACAAGACGCCCTTCCTCGTTCATCATGTATGGGATTTTAGATGCTTGCTCAGCTGTTTTCGGACTCGCGTCAATGCGCATTCTGCCTGACTTAATAGCGTCACGGGCCATAATATTCGCGTAGGCACGCTGGTTTACGAAGCGATCCTTATCTTTCTGCGCAAACATAGGCTTACCCCAGCGTATGCGCACAGGATTAGCGCCGCGGCGAACCAACTGGGCACACGTATCCGAACCGAAGCCGTCAGCATCTACGGCAATAGTTATGTTCGGGTATTTATCCGGTGTGCACTCATTGAAAATGAAGTCCCCAAATGCCAGCGGGTCCATAGTACCTGGCATCTCCAGTATCTTGAAGCTAACGACACGTCGTTTCTCCCGATGCCCGGATACCTTCTGTATGTTGAGGACAGATTTATCGCGTCCATTGCCGACGTCGGCGGTCGCCACCCATCCCCAACCTTTTTCCAGCAGAACGCGTCGGCGAGCAGCTCGATCGCACTCATCACGTCCCAGCAGATAACCAGCAATCTCGCGCGGGAACTGACCCAATACCTTAACCATGTATTCGAGAGAGTCACGCCCGCCGTACTCCAACAGCTTTTGCTTGATGAACTGTGTGGTAACGAAGGGAGATTCTTCGGAATTGAGGACAATGGATGTCCATATACCGTTTGGGTTATCCGGGTTTTTTGCGAGGGTATGGTGTGAATCGTAAAAATATCCGCTTGGACGTGTCGGCTGGGACAGCATCAGCATGCGGTTATCGAGCTCTGTCAGTGCACCGGTCATTACCCCGATCGCTTTGTCGGAGATACCAGAGGCTTCATCGAGAATTAGTAACAAGTGCGCTGCGTGCTCACCTGCCAGCGCTTCTTCGTTACCGAGGCGGTAGCCCTTGCAGAGGACTTCCCAGATACCTTTGCGCGAGCGTTCATAGAACATGGTATCCGACAAAACAAAGTAGTTTTGTAGCCATCCGTGACGTTTAATGGCATTGGCCCAATACGTTTTCACGTACTTGAAAACGCCAGTTTTAACCTGTGCGATTTTGTTGGCCACGATAACCACACGGGCATCGGGGTACAGAATCATATAGATCAGTAGTAGCATAGCCGTAAGCGACGACTTACCCGTACCATGCCCGGATGTTACTGTTGTGCGGCTGCCGACGGCCTGAACGGATTGAATGATTTCCTGCTGCTGGGGTGATGGCATCATCCCGAAGAGCTCTACAACGGCGCGGGCATAGTCATAGCGGTACTTAACCGCCATATCGCGCCAGCGAGGGTCGGTAGTGACACACTTAAGCTTCCTTGCGCCGGACATTAAACCTCCTCCGGCGGGTCAATCGCTATCTCTTCATCATCGTCATACGCATCATTTGGAACATCATAAATGTCGCTGGTGGCCGACGGGTCCAGATCCAAATCTTCATCACCAGCGTCAAACTCACCGGCCTTGCGGTCGCCGGTGGCATCGATATCACCACAACCTAACTCTTCAACCACTTTCGCCACTTCAGCACGGCGGTTGGCTAGCCATTCCGGGTGCTCTCTCTGCTGCTGATGATATGCCTGTGCGTCTTTTTCAAGCTGCTCTTCATCTACAGTGTTATCGGCAACTGGTGGTTCAATAGCGGCAATAGCTCGTAAAGCCTGGGCGGCCAACATTGCCGGAACGGATACGCCTTGACGCTCAATATATTCAGCGACACCAATATCATCCAGTTCCTCGCGCTCACGCATACGTAGAGCTGTGGCGATGACCCGAGCCGCGCGTGCGTCTGCCCCTATGCGGTGCTCTAATTCCCTGCGCTTCATCTCCATCTGCTCACGAGCTAGCCCCAGCTTCTCTTGAGCTTCTGCCTCTTTGAATTGCTGTTGCCGCGCAGCCTGCCTGAGCTTCTCTGCACCCTGCTGTAGCTTACTTTCGCCCTGATAGATGGCGGCCAGGCGACTGGTGAAGTCATTCATGAAGTAAGCGGAATCTTCTAACAACCCACGCAACTTAATAGAGGGATGCACGCCCTCTATCTCATCACCAGGTTGAATATCATCTATTTCCTCCTGAAGCCTCGCTGCCTCCTGATCAACCGCTGCCCGGTATCGAAGCGCTGACTCGTTAGCCATCTCAATGACAAGGCGCAGATGGTGCTCTGGCCCCTGTTCGAGCATCTTTTTGGTAGCTTCGCTAGAAGGTAATGCAACGACGTTAGAACCAAGCAAGGGGATCATTTTCCCCTTTGTTGCTTTCGCCGTTTTCTTGATCCCTTTTTTAGCTGCCTTTTCGGGGATCATTTGCGGATCATTGGCATCGAGTGATCCGGCCCTTCTATCTCCTATCCTATTGTTTTTATTTGATTGTAACTTGGAATCAGATGTGCGCTTTTTTGGGGGGGCACGGAATGATTTATCACCCACCAATTTGTCAGCTTTTGTAAGTTTTGAGTTATTATTAGTCGTATTTTGTTTGTTATTTGCTCTTGTGTGGCGTGTTTTTTTTACCGCTTTCCCGGAATGATCCCCTAAATGATCCCCTGCCTGATCAGCATTCATTGCCGAGTTCTTTTTCAGGTTCAGGTGTTTTCTGGCCGTGTTGAAACTCAGGCCGTTTTGCTCGCTGTACTCTTTGATAGTAATGCCGGTGTCCGCACGTTGCGCCGCGAACCTTTCACGGTGCTCATCCCAGCTAATGCCGCTCATGCAGTGGCCTTACGTGAGCGAACGGCGCTGTTCCAGATACGGTTAGCCATATTGACCACTTCCCGGCGATTTCGCTCCGAGCTCTCCACCAGCGCTTTTGACGTGTTTTCGACCATTAGGCTGCCGTAATCAGGAATCCGGCCACGGACCTTGAACTGATAGCCATAAAGGCCGTGCAAACGGTAGCGATGCGGGTAGACCCCCTCCTCTCGCTCACATTGAGCGCGTTTGGAGCGAGCGAAGTGACGAATGATGTTAGTAACGCGATCGCGAGTGACTAATAGTGTGGGGTATTCAGATGCGGCAAGACGTGTAACTTCCGTCACCGTGAGAAAATCACCATGCCTTAACATGATGTCTGCTATTTCAGCGCTACTAATCTGGCCCATTCATCCCTCCGGGGAAAACTTCACGGGAGGGATGTTACGGGGTTAATGAATCGCAGGTAGACTAGCTAAATGTTGAAATTCGTTAGAAAATTAATGCGCGGATAATCACATTCGTGCATATCAGAAATTAGTTTTCGTTTTGTTTTTTGAAAACTGGTCATCAGAATGCCTCCCAATCAGTAGCCATGATGTCAACACCAATCGCGCACCAATCATATCGCGCCTGCTGTTCGCCATCAGTCATCACCAGTCGTGGCATCATTGGTAAGGACGTACCTGATACCACTTGGAATAATTCGTCCGGCATAAAGCTCGCTACGCTGCTTTGATCCCCCACCAGCCCCATGATCAGCGAGACATATTTCCCTTTCGGCCAGTTGGCCCGTCTTATATCCAATCCCCGGAGAAGCCAATGGTAAGCTGTGGCAAACGTAACGCTCTCTTTGGCCAGCTGAATATCCCCATTCGTGGTGGCTTCATGGAATCGTATCGTTCTCACTGCAGCTTCTGCCAATGCCTTAAATGGCTCTTCGTCTACAGCGGATAGAGTGAACCCAAATGCCGTAACTGACACCCTTGTGCGCGCTCCCTCAAACTGAGTGTCTACGCTGAACTTTTTACGCACCAGGGCTGTGTAAAAATCATGTTTTTGATTGCTCCAGTCCCAACGGCGACCAAGGAAATCACTGAGCACCTGATCCTGTTCCGATAGCACCATTTCTACAGCTTTTGCCACGTCATTCCCCTTACTGCAGATATGCCGAAAGCCGGTCATACCGGCTCGGCTTCATCACGTCTTACTTGAGTGGCCTATTGGCCGTGAAAGTCTTCGAATGGTTCAAAATGGGGAGGATGTTATTTGCTCGTCCAGGCAATGTTTCACCAACGCTATTCCGAGAGCAAGGACGCTGAATGAATAACACCCTCTCGATTTTGCGCCAGTCTCTACCTGGCCGTCACACCGAACCGTCGCGATGGTGAATCGCCGCACCCAGGACAGTGGGAGACATTGCACATTCCAGCTACCCGAAAAGCAGTAAGACAGCGGTTAAAGGTCCCGCTACTGATCCGGACTGCTTAATGGGTGCATGTGCCATACACCCAGCCTGCATCGTTACAACCAAAGTGGTGGCCCCTGCCGGGTTTGAACCGGCGACCTATCGGTTATGAGCCGACAGCTCTGACCGCTGAGCTAAAGGGCCTTTTTCAATTACGTTTGGGTTTAGTCTTAGGTTTGCGCAGCGCCTTAGCTGTTTGCTCAACGCAATATGCACCCACCAGTAGCGCCAGAATCGTCCAACCTGGATTCTTATCGAAGAACTCCCAGAAATTCATCTAAACACCCAATGCGTTAAAATTTTTCCGTGACAAGGCTGCTATGACAAACCAGATCGCAGTATTGAGCAGGTTGTAGTAGAGCAATGTCTTACCTGTGGCCATGTCAGGCTCGGCGAACAGAGCGACCATCAGGGTAATACCTATGAGAGTTATCGAACCTAGCCCGAACACCCTCAAAATAGCTCTTTGCATAACCGTTCCTACATGTTTGATAGCGCTGTGGCGCTGGGACTCGAACCCAGATAACGTCCGGCCGGACCGCATGAGATACCCTGGGTTATGATCCTTAGGTAGCGCTCAACTCCCCCCTTCAGGAGGCGCTCTGTTCCAATTGAGCTACATCCACAACAGGGTGAACCATCCCCCCGGGGCTTCACTCCCCCGATAAGGTTCTCCTCGCTTAACTCCACTCGGGCCGTAGCTCGATACGGCTTGCGTGGCTACCCGCCCCCACCAGTCGCGATGCCGGACCAGAGGCAAGAATGATTCACTCTGTTGTGTGCTGTGGCGCCAGGCGCTTATCTTCTGGTTGCTTCATAGAGCTGCAATTCACCACAACGGAAAGGACACTTACTGCGAGGCAATGCACTCCTTCAAATTGAATGCAAAGTAGACAATCCATAGCACTAAATGACCTTACCTGTTGTGTTCTAAAAAAATGCCCACCGTGGGAGATGGGCAAAGACTACACACAGCAATAATTTGTTGCGGCGGGGGTGCCTCCCCCTGCTGGTTCGGTCAGTGAACAACCACCAGCGGCCTCATAAGGAAATGGTGATATCTAATGGCAAAATGACTTCACTAATTACCGCGTGCGCTGAGCCGCATTACCACAACATGAAAACACACTGCCCTGCAAAAACCCTGTCCCCACAGAGGTAGAAAGCAGTGCGCTTTCATGTTGAGAATGTTTACCGGCGCTTATCCCGGCACGGCCACTCAGGCGTCTGGTCAACCTGGCCGCTGGCGTCTTTTCGAGGCTAAAGATAAAAAACCTCGCCAGTCTTGCGTCACGTTTGCACCGTGTTTTAGCCCCTTACGAGGGCCAGGCGGACGGGGTTTGAGCCTCACGGGGCATTCTATGCGCGGGATTACGTCGTCAACCGCGTTCACTGCCGTGACAGGGAGGGCTACATGCCGTTCACCTTCTCCAATTCACTCCACCAGCGTAAAGGTAATAAAACGCATCAGGAGCGGCCCGAATCGAACTGTTTGTGGAGCTTTGCAGTTCACACAAAGAGGATGACCCGTAACAGCCCGAACCTGGCCCACAGATTTATGACTACTGCCAGACCATCCTCTTTGCGTGCTGCGGCGCTTATGGAACGGCGCATCAGTACAATTTTCTAACATTTTAATTTGTCGGTGCTGTTTGTTAGCGAAAGTAGCAAGCAAATAAGTTTAACCACCAGCACCGACAACAGAATGGATTGTATGTAAGCTAAGCTACCTAATCAACCCTTGTGCGTAAATAAATTATCATTTTCTAACAGTGTTGAACTTAGGAGCCTTCTTCGTTTTGGCTTCAACGTATAATTGCTCCACCCCACCGTTAGCGCTATCCCACTGATCCGCCCAAACGCGGCAAGCATTAATAACTTCGTTACGCTGCTCCCCCTGCATAAACGGGATGTGTTCGTGGAAAGCAGACGGGATACAAGCGACGCTATGTACTGTGTCAAATTTTGAATTTCTGATAGCAGCCAAAGTCTCAGGACGCATCTTAAGCTCGTCCACTGAAGCTGATTTAGAGGCAACGATACGTGAATGCAGCTTTGGAAACGCATCTTTGAGATAGGTCATTATCTTATCGGCCAAGCATTCGTCTATCTCGTTGTTCCACTCTTCAGCAAAACCATCCATTCGAACATAAATCGGCACTCCCCAGATGGAAGGCAGGACATCCATTGAAAGAAGAACGGTAGTGCGAATCTGATAATGGATATTGGCCATTGTCAGGATTTCGGTTTTAAGTGCGCTGGTGGCCGTCAATCCGTATGGATGGGTATGAATGTAACCAACTGCATCATGGCCATTAAAAATCATTGAGAACGATTCAGGAGTCGTACCAAATCCAGCGGCCACATTTAACTCTTCCCCGAACTGATGGCATTGTGCGCGCAGCTCTTCGACTTTGGTTTCGGCTAGGGTTAACCGCTTATTCGCCTGTGTTAAGTTCGCTGTTTGTTTTATGAATTTCTGGTTTAGCTGAGTATTCGCTTCTCTTAGCTCGCGGCGCTCTCTTTTGAGGCTCCGATTGTCCTTTTCGAGAGAATCGATCCGCTCAGTGAGAGTTGTCGGATAAGCTTTCTTGTACTGCTTAAGCTCTGTTTCAGTTGCTACGGATCGAGCCTTCAGCTGGTCGAGCTTAAGTGCTACCTGCTCAAGGGTGTCAGTATTTATCTTGCGGAGGTCAAGAATAGATTGTTCGAGAGTGTCGATGTCTACCGGCGCGTTAAGGACCAAGGAAAGCGTATTCATCGCCTGGCGGGTTTTTTCATGGAAAGCTTCAAAACGATCCGCAAGGGCGTTGTAATCCTCAGCCTCTGCGTTCAGCCTTTCATCGAAACGCTCTAACAGGCTATCAATGGTCATTAAAGCTGTATCAAACAGTCGGGAAGTCAGATCATCACCAGTAGTCCTTTTCTGGATAAGGACGATCTGGCTACGCATTGATTCAATTTCAGCAATGAGTAAGTCTTCTTTAGTGGTTTGCGCTGCACTTGGTTGTAACATTTCACCGTTCCTAAGTTTTATTTTCTAACGAATTATATTAGAAATTAACCATTAGTAAATAGCGAATTTTAACCAAAAAGAAACCGCCATTTGGCGGTTATGTTCAGAAGAAGCGCGCTAGGACAGCGGCGAGTGCCACTATCAGAAATGGCGTGAGCGCATACGTCGCGTATTTTGCAATCCGAACCTTCGAAATGGGCTTAACCCCTTCGGCATACTCTTTATCAGTCATCTTGCCCAGCCAACAGGCCGCAAGTAGCGCTGCGTTCTCACTCATACCGAGTGCCATTTGTCCTTCTCGCAGCATTTTGTCCGTAATAACCTTAGTTGGCGTTTTCATTGTAGTGCTTTGCACACGGCCGCCGTCATCAGCGAACGACAATGAGCAATAATATAATCGCGTCATGATATAGCCTCCCAATCCCCAGCGGCGTATTCAGCTGGATGGATAAACTCATGCTCACCGGTGATCGGGCATCGAACATCCGGCGTGCCATTTTTCAACTTAAAGATCTCAATAAAACGAGCACCTACCCAATTCTCACGACGAGCGAGAATGACAGCACCAACAGGTAAAACATCCATGATATTCATCAAATACAAAGCCCTAACCCCACTCATCAAGACTGACATATTCTTTAATCGCCTCTATAGCCTCTTCAGGACTACGGGCTTCAAAACAGTAATATCCGGCATCAGAAAGACGCGACATCCAATCAATCTGCTCTGTCGTCAACCGATTAAAACAATGTTTCATTTCAATTCGCATACCGTGATAGCCCCCGCGAGCAAGATCTATGCTAAGGTCCGGATAGCCCTTCTTCTGGCCCTCGGCAACCATCTTAATCGCGGTAATTTTGCTTCTTAACCCACCATTGGGGGTTGCATGGGTATAGCGGTAAACATCTTTCATGTTGCGTTCCAGCCAATCCAAAACGCGTACTTGATCGTAATGTTCACCGTTGCCCTTAATCAGGTCTGGATTCTTTTCCAGTAAACGCAGAGCGATGGCATGAGGGGAAAGAAATTCACGCTCTTCCAGGCGCTTTAGTGCTTTGGACCTCGCTGGTCGCCGCTTCCCTACCATCGCTCACCTGAAGCCTTTGAAAATTTCATTTAAGATGCTACTTCACATTAAACGTATTATCTTTGCGCTGTAACAATTGGCGATATTTAGAACTACTCTCGGCAATAAATTCAATATATTAGACCACTAAACTTCCGTAATAGTCTTTTCAATACGTTCGATGGTTAAATCAACAGCCACTCGCCAGCCAGCCTGATCCAGGTCATTAACCTTTGCGACCAACTTCTCCTCAGTGTGAGGAAAGAAGACCCATCCCCATTTTTTTGGCTGCATTTTATTAGTAAGGGTGAATACCTTGTGATAGCGCTTAAATTCCAGGTTGTAGCCCTTGCTCTCAGCGTAAGCTTTTACATCTTCAATCGTAAATGCACGATTTTTATACATCACGCCCCCATTAACTTGAACTTTTCTAATGACTCATCGTATGAAGTGTAAATATATGGCTCAGTGTCGTTAGCATAACTGGCAGTTTCTAACATGTGAACTGGATTGTTCACCGAGTTAGATGCAAAACGTTCATCTGCATAGAGTTGTGCCGCCAAAATGGTTAGCGCCGGTCGGCTCATTTGGTAAATCTGAGCTACATCACTATCAACGATTTGCCCTAAATCAGTGAGCCCGCGAGTTAATAGCATTGTTTTGAGAGCTGGCCACCACGGGCCATATAGGTGGTAAAGCCCCGCATTGGTAGATATACGCTTAAACATGTTTTCTAAGTACAGCGTAACGAACTCCTCTTCTTTACGATCCACCAGCGCCTGCGGCAGGATTTCTTCAAGGTAGGCTTCAGTTGGTTTAACAGTGTCAATCAGTGTGGTCATTCTTTTATCGGCCCCTCGCGGGGCCGCTCCATAATTAAGCTGCTTCAGCTATGATTTTGCGCACTTCGTCAATTGAATAGCGAGTCGAAACCATCCATGCCGGACGATCTAAATCGATGTCAGCTACTGGGTTAACCTCAAAGTTCCAAAACTTCCCACCAATTCCTTTGATGGCATCCTTCGCTTTGCGGATTGTTGAGGAACCAGGAACGTCAGCAATAAGGTAAACCGCTCCAGCGTCCTCGCTTACACTCCACCAGCGGCCACGAACTCGGGCCCGCCCACGGATAGGGTTTTCATTTACGGTGATTGTAAAGTCCGCTTCTGCAGCTGCATCAGCTGTGTCTGACGCATCGATAGCTTGCTGTTCGCGAGCCGATTCCTGAGCCTCTAAAACTGCCCTTATCTCGCCCTCGTTGGCACCGCCATTTTTTAGGGATACGTAATCCTCCCAACTGGCCCCCTGCAGTGTTGCAGGAAGATCATTTACGTACTCACCAGCTTTAAGGCGTTTGGCGTGACCTATCGCCATGCCAACAAGTCGGTTGACAGCAACTGAATCAGCAAAATCATCAGCAGTTATGTATTTCTCCTCAAACGCATGGACCAGCGCGCCGATCTTAATCCATACGGTAGCCGGTGATTCCAGTGGGTTATCAGCATTGGTGACAGTGCTTTGGGCACCATGAACCTCTTGCTTAGCCGCACTATCGAGTTGAGCCCAGGCCTCCGAATCACTAAGGGCTAGGTATTGCTGATATAGTGCGTTTCGCCACTCCACCAGCCCTAATTTCGTTTGCTGAATTTTGCGGGTTATGCGGGAATCCCTTACCTGCTCAAACATCCGATCAATGTCGAACGAGTTACTGAAGTCCTTCATTTGTGCGCGGAACTGCCGATTTGTGATAATCCCTTTCCAGAATGCTTCCAGGCCTTCTCCGGAAGGTTTGCGGAACAGGCTGCGCAGGTCTTCAATTGTGACACTGTTCAGGCTTCGGCCATCGAGCTCGCGCGAAGCCATCCAAGAATCAAAGATCGACGTAACATCATCCATGCTGGCCTGATTGCCATAAGGCTCCATCGCGCGGTCGTATTGCATGCCGAACAATGCTCGAAGGAAACCTTCAATTTCATTTGCCTGAAACGCGTCATCTCCACTCTGGTGCTGAGTAATTTCACGTTTGAGAGCTTCGTCATTGACGTTAGGGTAGATCCACTGTTCGGCCTCAATAGCATCCTCATCCTTGCGACGGCGGCCAGAGTTGCTGAATTTACCATCAGGGATATACGCGATTGCTAACGCCCCGCTCTTCTCCCGGAATGGCCAGTAGTGAATTTTCTCTGGACCACTCCAGCCCCCTCGGCTCGGCCCTGTTACCGTCATGACATCGTTGCGGATCGCATCATAGAACTGGTCGACATTGAGAGTGGCAGATAGGTGCTGGCTCTCTACACCGCTTGCAGCTCTTTCGCGTGATTCTGCTACTCCTTCTTCGAAGGTCACTGGCTCTAGAACTGAGCTAAACAGCAGTTTCACAGTAGAGCCCGGGGAGCGCGACGAGTAGGTGTCCTTATCCAACCACGCAATACGGCACTGGTACTCTTCTGACTCAGCCTCTATAGCAGTGATACGCACAATAGCCGTCAGGTCGCGGGATTCATCAATAACTGCGCGGTAATAACTACCCTTATGCAAAAGCACGTTTTTAGCCGTTCGTACATAATCATGCGGGTTTTGAACCACATCGATATCGATATCCAACACACCGAATTTTATCGCTCGCTCAATATCACCACGGGACCGCTTCATCGTGGTATCCGCATCTTTTGCCCGAGATATAGCAAAACGCAACTCACGAACCCTTTTTTTCTGGTCGCGGAGAACATCGACAGTAGACTTTTGCCCGTTGCGATTAGTCCCAGAAGCAATCAAACGATCAAGTGATAGCTGAGTCTTTTCTACCCTTTCTTGTAGACTGACCAGCTCCGCTTCCATCTGTGAGACATCTTTACCGGCGGCGTTGGCCGCTTTTAGATAGGAGTCGAGCGCGTTATTAGCCTCTCGGACGGCTTTAGCTTTAATGCGGTCATCGCGCTCGCGGGCCTGGCGCTCCATAATGGCTCGGCGCTCATCCGGGTTTGCGGCCAGCATTACCGCTCGCTCATCGGCATCATCTGCATCTCCGTTCGTCACTTCGGACAGATCAGACGTCATTACCATCTTGATCCAGTCTTTCTTGCGCTTGAGCGTATCAAGGCGGAAATCATCGAAGGTACCTTTCCCGCAATAGTAGTGGACGTTAACCTTCTCCTGAGGCGAACCAACACGAGCACCTCGACCATTACGCTGATCAATACTGGCTGGCGTCCATGGAAGCGTCAGATGATGAATGTCCGTTGTGCCTATATGCAGATTTATTCCGACTTCAGCCTTTTTATTGCAGATAATGATCCGGGTGCGTCCCTCGTTATAATCCGCAGCTATCCCTTCCATCCCTTCAAGGCCAGCATCATTTTTTGCGGATACGTAATCTTCGTACAGTGCTAATTTGCTGTAATACGACTCCCAGGCTCCGTCTTTATATTCACCGTCTTTGTTGGCCGTCGGTTCGCTCGGGCGCTTTACCTTTTTCAGCTTCACTCCACCGGCTTGGCTAACGGTCGTCGCGTTGATAATGCCAATTTCAGCTTCCGGCAGCTGCAGCGCGCCAGCAATGATTCTGCGTAGCTTCTGGTGCTGGGCTTTTTCATCGATAAACACGATCTGTTTACCACGCGTTAGCCCCTCCCGGAGGTTCTCAATCAGAGCGGCATATTTTGGCGGAACCGGGTGGGATACCAGCTGCATAGAGATGCCCGCAGCGGCGATAGCCTTCAGAATATCCGACTCAAGTGAGATGCTGGCACGCAGTTCAACGTGATTAGGGTAAGTAGTTACAGCGGTTTTAACCACCTTGCTGGTGCGGGTGCTGACCAGGCCACCAACCTCATCTTCTTCAGCCTCTTCAGCGTCATCAGCCTCTTTGCCACCAGCTACAGCAGGGAGTGAAGCTGCAATTGAATTAACAGCCCCCTCATTATCCAGCGGAAACTGGAACGTAATGGCACCGGCGTATAGGTCCGGATCAATGGCGACCTTATCCATATCCCTTATGATCGAGAATATAAAATCGTCCGGCTTCTCATTCGGCCCCTTGATGCGCATCATTTGGGTTGTCGTGCCGTCCGCAGCTGTGACATCTATCGTTTCTGTTTGGCTACTGAGTTCCTGAGCACGCTTACGCAGTTCCTCATAAGCTTCCTGCTGAGCCTGCGTCATAGGGATCTGAATCGTGCGCTCTTCTATATCCGGTATTTTTACCGTAGCACCAACATCTGCAGCTGTTTTAAGCGTGGTCCATCTGTGGAAAATACCGCGCAAGCCATCAAGGTTCTGGAAACCTACCAGCCCCTGCTTCTCTTCAACTTCACCAGAGATTTTTTGTACCTGAACCGTCTCAGTCTTACCGAACACACGTACAAAGTCATCCGGGGTAATGATCCCCATTTTCAGCCAATCGGCCTGTGGAATGACGGTCGACAACATGTTGAAAGCATCGATAGGGCTATTAACCAGGGGAGTGGCGGTAAGCATCACAACACCACGCCCGTTGTTTCGATCCATCATGTACGCAGCTTTAACGGCCATATCGCGGGCCATTTTGGAAACAGCTGGACTTGGTAAGTATGCAAGCTGGCCTGCTTCGCGCCCTGCACCAAAGGAATTGCGGTAATTGTGGCCCTCATCAGCGATTACGCTGTCGAAGTTCATATCTTCAAAATATGGAACGTTTTGCTTTTTGGTCGTGCCGGTATCAGCTGCACAGTCCTTGATTTTATTCTTCTTTTGCGCGTCACGGTGCTTGCCAGAAGCAAGATCTAAACGCCCCATCTCAGCGGCATTAAAAACGGCCTGCTGCGAGTTTTTTTCTATGGTGTCATCACGTAACGGAATTGAGGCAAATTGCTCTTTAGTCATCACAACCATTCGCAAGTTGGAGGACGGGATGATGTTGAGTCGCTGTGCGATAGTGGTGCTGCTTGACTCTTTGACGACGTTGCGGAACAGCTGCTGGCCTTTGCTATTTACTTTAGGCTGACCATCTTCATCGAGCACCGGCGCAGTAAGTGCTTTACCATCACCATCCAACACCTCATCCAAACCGACGAACATCATGCCGTTAAAGGCTTCAGCACTGTAGAAGCTGCGCGCTTCGTGGTACCAGTTTTGATAAACAGCCTTAGGTACTACAATGCAGGTTCGTTTGGTGCGGCCCGTCTCGAAGTTATATGCTTCCAACGCTAGCGCTGTCGTTGTTTTACCCAGCCCGGTACCGAACCCCATGATCCCACGCCCATCTTCAGAAAGGCGGCGTACCTCCTCGTTCTGATACGTCAGTGGCAGCCTTTCACCGCTAATGCCTTCCAGACCCAAAGGCGCGCTGGAATGCGCAAACGGAATATAACCATTGAAGGCATTGTTATAATCGCGAGCTATCTCATCAGCTTGCGGGTGGGTGCGTAACCAGTCATTAAAAGAGGTTTCCAGTTGGCCGATTTTATCGAGGTATTCATTGGCGTTCTGGCCACGTGGTTTGACGCCGTTCAGATAGTTTTCGAGTTGGTTCAGGAATCCGTCTTTGTTGTTAGCCTTTTTGAACTCGTTACCTGACCGGCCTGTAACGGTACGCATCTGATAGCCGGTAAATACTCCGTCTTTTCCTTCGTAGTCATCCGGCGATATCAGAATTCCGTCTTCAACTTCGAGATCTGAGGATGTGTATTTAAACTCGTCGTAACCCTGTGTCGCGAGGAATTCTTTAATCAGACGGCGATCCAGCCAGCGCGCGTTAAGATTTACAGTCACCTTATTTAACGGTGTAAATTCACGCTTTTCTTCGATCAAAGCTAATTGACGTTCGAAGTTGGCTTTTTGCTCGCCAGTGGCACTGTCACGCCAAGCAATAAGCGCGGCGACCTTGGTAGTGATATCGCCGCTGGTGGCGCGCCCGATAGGAAGTAAGCAACCATACCCATCGAGAGCAATATCGGGGAATCTCGCCAAATACTCCAGCGCGTCCTCGTCTGAAGCAGGTAATACACCGGCGAAGACTTCGCGGAAGTGCTCAAGGGTGATCGGCATGAGTGCCACATCACTGAATAAATGCGCTACGACCTGTTCTGGCTTGGTGAAATCGATACCCGCAGCGCCTTCGGTAACATCAAGGCGGCCTGCCAGGAGATCAGAGTTCGTACCGTCTTTCTTGACGTTCCCCGCGAAGGTCATCCAGTTTTTTGCTCCGGCATCGGTAATGTCATCTAATTTCACCGCATGTGGAGGGCCATACTTCGCAACTTCATCGGCAGTCAGCCGGGCCGCATCGGCTAATTCCTCATCACTGCTCACGCCCAAATTGCGCAGATCAAGCGCCCGGTTTATTAACTGGCCAATCAGAGCGCCTCGCATAATTCGCTCACGATCACCTTCTCGTTGCTTCTTGGCAAAGCGAATCATCGCGCTAACGTCATCATCAATAGCACGCGGATAATCTGCTGCGACGGCAGAGATTTGCGCCCAAGACAGCGACAAGATACCCTTCGCTGATTTGAAGGCGGTCTGCAGATCACCAAAACTGCCAGCACCGTACATTTGTGCGTCCAGGCGGGAATTGCTCGTGGTGGAATCTTTATGCCAGTGGATACCGTCAAATTCATGCCAGACGTCTCCGACTAGGCGCTTATCACCGGGCTTTGCTCCTTGCCAAGCAAGAGTTACTACCCCCAGTGAATCCCAGTCGATACGGCTATCAAAACGGCGGGACAACGCAGTTTTCATCGACTCGTTTGATACCCTGCCGTCCTTCTTGACCACCAGCGTATTACGGAAGCTGGCGCGATCCATATCGCCATAAACAAATCGGCTACCTTCCGGCGAAATAAACCACTTCCCTTTTACGAAAGTGTCCCAAAGCACGTTAGCGGATTGCAACTGCGCATCGCTGCTGTCAATTATGAGCTCGGCAAATTCCTCCGGATGTTTTCGTAAGACCCAGACGTCAACAACCGTGTCGGTACCGGATTCGGAGAACGTGCCAGATGGCATTCGGTGGGCACCCAAGAATTCCGCTTTTCGACTGACTTTTTCGCGTAGCTTTTTGTATTTATTCCCATCTGTCATGCCGTTGGGCACCACCAGCACCACGAGCCCGCCTGGCTTCACCTTATCGATGGTGCGCAGTACGAAATAGTTCCCCACGTTCTTTTCATTTGCATAAGCCGGATCAAGACCAGCCACCCCAGAGCGACCATCACCGAAAGGTACGTTACCGACAGCATGATCGTACATAGCGTCTTTTGCCGCTAACGCTTCGAATGGACCGATATTCACCGCATCTTCCGGGTGCAGCAACTGATTGATTCGGCCAGATATAGGAGAGAGTTCGGCACTGGTCATTACCATGCCTTGCTTTTTTGTTTCCTGGAAAATTCCGGTACCAGCAGACGATTCCAGCACATGCCCGCCACCAATCCCATAATCAGAGAACAAGTCCCAGATGCCCTCAGCCATAAACTGAGGTGTGTAATATTCGTATTGGCTGCCTTCGCCATCGTTAAGGCCACCTTCCCCGGTATAGCCTGCAAGTATCTGCCTTTGCTCATCAGTCAATTGACTGCCGTCAAAACCGGGAGGAAGCGAATGAAGAAGAGCTACGGCTGCGCTGTTCGCGGCGCGGCGGGTTGTTTGAATACTAACGCCATCAACCTTAGTGACGCCGAAGCTGGCTTTTAAGCGCGGTTTATGTAATCGACTGACGATCTCGATAAGCCGGTCAACGCTTTTGGCATCGTTAATCGTTTCGAGTAAATGATCCAAAGGTAATATCCCTCACATCCAGATATGCCGCGTGGTGCGGCGTGAATGTGAAGGGTATTGAGTGTGTTATTTCGGTAGGGTGGGAACCACACTTTTACGGCGAAATCACAACCTCGGCAACATGACAGCTCCATTTAATAGATTGGAGTTTTTTCATGTCAAACATCGAACCTCGTTGGCTGATTGAAGGTCGCAAGCACATTGGCCTTGCCGAAATCCACGGGCCGAAACATAACCCTGAAATTTTGCAATTCTGGCGCGACATTAAGCGCGGCGGGATTAAGGATGACGAAACGCCATGGTGTGCCGCTTTCACCGGTGCAATGTTGGAGCGAGTTGGTATTCGCTCAACTCGTTTTGAGTCTGCAAAGTCTTACCTCGACTGGGGCGAAAAGCTTGACGCGCCTATCTATGGGTGTGTTGTTGTGTTCACCCGCAGCGGCGGCGGTCATGTCGGCTTTGTAGTAGGCAAACGTCCGAATGGAGATCTCCTGGTTCTCGGTGGAAATCAGTCAGATGCAGTCAACATCCGTGCATTTTCGACTGAACGCGTTACCGGTTATCGCTGGCCAACTGGCGAACCACGCACCACTCAAGCGCTACCAACAGGTGATGCAGCATTATCCATTAACGAAGCCTAGCCCTTATTCCCCCTGAACCCAGGGGGAATACTCCAGTTTCTTTCTTCAAACTCCGACCGCATACCACGCTTCTTGGCGTATTCCATAGCCTCATGGATAGTGCACGACGAAGGCATGCCGTCAAATTCACCTATCGACATTGGATCGTGTGACATCCGCGACCTGCGAGCAGGAGCACCCTTTAGCCAGGCGAATTTCTTTGCCAACTTCTCAGCTTGCGTATGTATTAGTTTCTGCGCAGCATGGCGTTTATCAAGACGGTGTTTGTCAGATCGGGCTTTTGCTGCAGCCATCTCGGCGAACACCTCGTCTTCCGGAACAGCGGAATTCCCTTCTGGTAGAACCTTATTAATTTTATCCACAGCTGGAGAGGCCGAAGGCTTCTCCAAGCATGGTCTTTTTATTCTTTTATCAGATGGTTTAGTCTTCTTTTCTTTTGTCCGATCAGCATGATCAGACCGTGACTGATCATGCTGATCGGACCGGAAATCCTTACAAGGAAGCCCGGTAAAGACCATTTTAGCAATCGTCCTTAACCGTGGTGACTCGTTAAAAATGGAGACAGATTTCTCTTTGCATGCAATAGCGATTTGCTTCGCCATTTCAAGGAATGAATTCGAGAACTGGTATCGGTTGCTGCCGTTCATGCGCGCTGAATCATACGTGCGCGTCTTTACCAAAATTCCGCACTTAACAGCAGCAGAAATCGCCCTCCTCACCGTGCCTTCGCTGGTATTTGTCATTCGAGCGATGTAAGGGTAGGAATTTTTGAACATATAGAGATCAGTTGACGCGGCAAGATTGCCCATCGCACTGATGATGTTGCAATGAGTCTGACTTAAAAGTGGGCAGCAGCGAATGATTTTTTCAAAACCAAAACCTGAGAAAAAATCTGAGTAATTATTCTTAACCATTGTTTTTCCCCACAATCAGCACGTAACTGGTGTAGAAAAACGCAGAATTTGATGAGCGGATATTGCGCGATGATCGGGGGATGGTATAATTGCACATGTTTTATTTTGATACTTCCGTGGTGGTTTGTTCGAAATGAAACAGTTCAGTTCCTTCTTACCTTTCGCCGGGTATGGAACTGTTCAGTATTATGTTGTTTGACATTAGTTGAATGACTCCCGGTTTAGGCTGCAACCCTTATCCGGTACAGAAAAGTCGCCCTGCAAGGCGACTTTTTTGTTTTTGTCCACCGCTAATGCCTCACCTGATCCAGGTGATCAACGTGGCCGATCCTACCCTATTTCTTTTCGATTAATCAACAGTGCATCTTTATACAGTACATTAGAAAATGACCATTTGATTACTTACTAATGAACATAAGCGGTGTGCCTTTAGGTTTTTCTGCAGTTACCAGCTTATCCCTTTGGGCAGAAGGTATAGGAAGGCCATAGGTTGCGCTTGCACCCAGCGATTCCAGCATTGCTGCTACGATCGTTGCATCCTCTTCAGTTTCCATCCGACAAAGAGCCTGGCGCTGTTCAGCACTAATAAACAACGGCATGGATTGTATGGCGTCACGTAAAATACGACGGCATTTGCGTGCGTTCTCACCCTGGCTTTCTAACATTAAGTTGTTGTCGGCCAACTGGTTCTTCAGGCGCTCAACCTCCATATCTCGCAACATCAAGGATGTCTCAAGGGCAGAGTTATATTCAACCGCTTCAAACATGGCCTGATTCGAACGCATTGAATCGAAATGATGGATCAAGTCTGTTGCGGCGTTTTCACTAAAGCCCTGCTCCACCAGCTCAGCGTGCATAAGCAACCGGCTCTCTTCCGATGATTCAAGCATCAGAGATTTTTTATCCAAGCTGATGTAGTTCGGAACTGTTACATAATCGAATCCATGGAAAGAATTAACGAGAGAAACCGCACCATCCGGTCCGTGTGTTGCCCACGACCAACCACCGGCATTGGAGTTGATCATCCCCTGCACAATTCGTCCAGGGTCTGTGTCTAAAATCTCCTGGGTGTGAGTAATGATGCCGTTATCATCAATGCTCACCTCTACTGTTCGGTTGGAAGGAACGTTATCTAGCACCACGGGCTTTCCGTCCACCATCACTACTGTAACCTCCGGTAAATTGAGGCTTTTCGACTTTTTGTAGTGCATCGCGCGGCGACCATGCCCGTAATACCCAAACATTTCCCCAAGCGCCATACGTTCCTGAGTTTCCGCCGCATTGAATGTCTTTCTGACAGATTCAATGACGTAATTGCGCTCATTTTGTGGGGTGTGTTTACGGATTTTCTCAACGAGGGAGAATCGATCCGTAACCGTTTTAAGTGACTGCATGTTTCCCTCCGGTTAGTTGCTGCTCATCACAAATTTTGCAAAATTAATTAACTGCTCTGTCGTCCATTTTGTTGGATCATCCCCAACTGCCTCAGGGGCGGATTCATACATCCCGTGCTCATCTTCTGCTGGTTCGTTCGAGGCGAACTCTTTGATCATGATATTAAGCCTGTCAGCATCAATACGAAGCTGATCAGTGAACAGGTACCGCATGAACTCTTCGCTGCCAGCCAGTTTGGGATTGTTTTGAACCTGATCCATGATCTGTGCGATTATCGAAACGAAGTTAGCGCGGGCATCAAGCTCACGATTTTCTTCTTCTTGGATCGCGGTATTCATTGAGTTGAATTGTATTTCGAAAGGACGGTCTGCAGGCGTGTAGGTTTTGCCGTACTTGTAAGCTAGATGTATATCAATGAGACGGTATATTGCTCGCGCTGAACCTTGTCGAATCCAGTTCGCACGCAGTGCTGCCTGAATAGCTGTTTGCTGCCAACCTCCCTCTCCAAGCCCGCCACTCATCATGTCAGCCCATCCCAGCATTGTCGCGTCAATCCCCAAACTGGCTGCCAATTGGCGCAGGTGAAACATGACGTCCTCAATGCCGGTGATATCTGCAGGGATTGACTGCGTGTCGACCACCATGCCGTTTTTACCATCTGCCATTAATGGGACAATGTGGTTTAAAACTGTTGGCATAGCATTGGCATTGATTGAACGACTCGCGACCATTTCGGCATTTCGTTTAAGCGACTGGGTTACATTTCGTGTGTAGTTAGCAGCGTTAACTGGGTCGAGAGTGTTCGTGGTAAGACCAATCAGACGATCAATTTTAGCTGCGTTATTACGAGTCGCCTTTAGCGCGGTCAAAGCAGCGCAGAGATTCAGGAAAGGCTCGTAGCTATATTCAAGAAACGACGTTCCATAATTCTGCGTTTCTGTTAAAGGGGCATTTTTTTCAGCATCCAGCAGCGAGTATCCCTTTGTGCCGTAAGCAACCGGCATAAGCTTATGCTGGGGCATCCAATAGGGGTTTTTGATTGAAACTAGGCTCCATGGCTCAGCGACAACACGGCTCATCTTCTCAGTATCGAGTAGATAGTCACCGCCGTAGCCCACCAGCTGGCTACCACGGGTAAACTCCTGCACAAAATGAGGCAAGGTGTAATAACTGGAATCAATACCTGTAATACCAAGGCCCGGCTCACCGTATGGACGAACATAAGAAACGCCAAAGATGGCCATAATCATTGCCCATGACGGCAAGCCATCGTTAATCATCGTCCCAAGGTCTGCCGTGAGCTCCTCGCAACGCTTAACTGCTTCTGGGTCGCCACCGTTTTTGGGGGCTATCTGAAATGACATACCTGTTTTCTTTGACGGTGCCAGGGCCTGCGCGATGTGAATATTAAGCGCGGTTGAAACGGTAGGACTCTTCGCCATTTCTTCAAGAACGTTGTAGCGCTGTAGCCGCTCTGCAGGCAGTTCAGCAGTGAGTTTTACCGAATCGGATGCGCTTACCATTCCGTCTGCATTTTGCTTAACACCAGGCCGCAATGAAGCCAAGCCAGACCGTGCTACTACGCTATGGCCACTCATGAATACAACTGGGTCAGCTGCGGTCACATCACCGCCGGTGAAAACTTTTCTCAGTGCACTACGAAAGCCCTGTTTTTTTTCTTTCTCTGCCATGTTTCGCCGCTAGGTGCTGGTTTTTCGGTATCACGGCATCGTAGTTAGTCTGTGATTTATACAGGTGCAGAAAGTCATTGCCAATTACGCACAACGTGCATATAGTAAATGTATGTTAGAACTATTTGTAATTTAGAAATGAACGAAATTATAAAATCTCTTCAGAGCTCTCTTCCCAAAGGGAGCATTACCCGTGAGCAAGCGCGCCAAGTGATGTACGCACATCCGAACCTGAAAATGGAACGCGAGAGCGCTTCATTCTTCGCCCTCGTTCTAAGAGACAAGACAGGGTTCCCTGTCTGGCAGTGCTTGAATTACCTGCCCACCAGCAATGGGTAAAGAACTAAAGTCATAGTGTTATAATGGGCGCTACCTGGCCTGTTTTAGAATTGAGGAAGAAATTGAGCGATTTACCTCCAAACACACCTGAGACAATACGTGCTATCCGAAGCCGTATGAATCTTACCCAAACAGAATTGGCCGACATTATGGGTTACAAGCTTCGCGCTTGGCAGATGAAAGAGAACACTGACCCTGAACGAACCAGGTTCCTTGTGGCCGGAGAGTTCCAGTACCTCCTGTTGCTTGCAGGCGAACACCCAGATTACGAACTTATACCTCGAAACAAAAAGCCCGCATAAAGCGGGCTTTTGCTCAATTCACGTTAAAGTCACCAGGTTCGTGTTCCTCGCTCTGATCGCCAACTTCAGCACCTGCCACCTCTGGCCACTCAACGAACCAACCAACATACTCCAGGCTCCGTAGAACAAACTCAGGCCTTGAGTTGACAGTATTAACGAGGCCGGTCGCAGAGTTCGGACGAACAAGGCGAAGCTCTTCTGCCATCTGCTCTATAGTAATTTGACCTTCGGCAATGATGAATGAACCATCTTCTTGGCACTCAATCACGCCGTCCAGTTTCTCCGGCGATACGATCTTAATCCGCATGATGTATCTCCTTCATGCACCCCAGGAAAAACTCTATCAAACCATCACCGTTCAAAACTGATTTTGCGGCTGCTTCCGGGTCGGCATACAGTTGCATGCCCATAGAAAAAATCTCTGTGCTGCGGCAATTGTTTAAAGCCGGTGGTTTAGATAGCGGCTTACCGCTCT
Source organism: Enterobacter sp. JBIWA008 (assembly GCF_019968765.1). Taxonomy (NCBI): domain Bacteria; kingdom Pseudomonadati; phylum Pseudomonadota; class Gammaproteobacteria; order Enterobacterales; family Enterobacteriaceae; genus Enterobacter; species Enterobacter sp. JBIWA008. The sequence continues at coordinate 64,761 of NZ_CP074151.1, forward strand.
TAGCACTGAAGTTTAATTCCATATAAATTTTAGACATGTACCGGTCACTTAAGGCAGACCTTACCATATATTCAGCATCTCCCCTGGTGCCGGTGTTGTAATATGTCAGTCGATCACCGGCTTTGGATTTGAGGAAGGCCTTCGCACGTTCAAGCAGGTGTGGATTAGAGTATTCAATGTGATGCCCTATCTCATGCCAAAGCACATGCTCACCGTCAGTATTGCCCTCTATAGCGATTACCCCATTACGGTTAGCGTACGCCCTAACGCCATCGCTATGATAAATGTGGTTTAACGAAGCAAGATTGCCACCAACCAGCTCGTAGGCTTTTGCGGCCACCCCTTTTATACTAAAACCCTTGCGGCCGTAGTCAGGCTGGTCTTGTGCGGTCAGCTCGTCTACTTGATCAGACAGCCTAATGCCTTCACTCCACTCACTCGCCTGTTCTGCAGTGACGCCACCGGTTTCAAGAAGAGTATCGAAAGCAGCTTTTACCTTCTTGTGAATCATGGTCGTTATAGCCGGAGGATACGCAACGCGATCACTAAATAACCTCGATAGGTCATCCATTTCAAGCTCTAAACGGTCTCGCTCAGGATGAGCCCGCAGAATCATTTTTAAATGACGCACATCAAGCGCTAACCCGGAATTTTTGTCAAAAACCGCTTTCAAATACGGCTTCAGCTTTTCCGGGTTATCCTGCACTTTATTTATTTGTTCAATATAAAAATCTACCGTGCTCTGGAATTCAATATTTCCAGGGTCCACATCAGTGCCAATCTGCTTTAGACTGTTCAGGGCGGAAATATAGCCGTCTGCGATAACATTGATATCGATATCTTTACTCAGCCCCACTCTTTCCAGTACAGCCTTACCGGATTCCATTACTCCGCTAATGTCAGAAAGCATTTTCTTGGCTAACTTCTCTGCATTTTGGATCGCTGCTACCAGTTGTTGCACTGTTTTGGCACTACTCATTTTTTTCGTGAAGCTGGCCAACAATGATTTTTTAAGATTTGGGGGTAATTTTTGGTTCGTCGCGAACCATTTAATGCAAGATTCTTGTACTTCTGGCCAGCTAATTTCACTAGGGACAAGGTTCTCAAGTTGATGCAAATTTCTTATTACTCTTTCAGTATTGCCTCCATTTTGTGCTGCATCATTAAGATACTCTATCGCGTAGTGGATGTTTCGCGGGTCAACCAAAGAAGGGGCCGCATGACCATCTTCGATCGCTGTTTTCAGCGCGCTGCTGTAAAACATGCTTTTATCAACTGAACTGATCATTGCCCGCACTACACCATCGCTATAGCCATTGTTACTTATCCATTCTCGGACGGTGTTGTAATTGAAGAAACGAAGCTTGAAACCAAGGTCTTTGACGTTTTGCTCGCCACTGTGCACATTACTTTTAATCTGCTCACTGAGCCGCACAATCCTGACCAGCTCACTAACATCGGAAGCACGGGAAATAAGATCCGAAATATAAGGGTCCACTTCCCCGGGGGCGCTTTCAAACATAGCGAAGTTCAGTCCCTTTCCCTCCCCGAACTCTGACTCAATTTCCTCGGAAACCGCCGCCAGCACGCTTCGCAGATCAACCTCGCCGCCGCCAAACATATCACCCAAAGCCTGCAGCTGGTGCGTCAACTCGTCATTAATTTTCTGCGCGAGTTTTTTGAACGCAGCTCCCATGCGTTTTGCACTTCGGTTATTGGTGACAATGAAAAGCGCCAGCGCCTCAGCTTCGAGAGTGCTTTCACCAAACAATCCTCGCTGGGCAATAACCTCTTCGAGCGCTTGGCCATTATCCTTTGCCTCTCTGACCAGATTTATTGCTTCCTGTAGCGCAGCGATAGCTTGCTTGTCCAGGCCATCAATGGTTTCGATGCCGTCCACCAGCCCGGTCACAGCGCCATGGTGGATGTCACCAGATAATGACTGCATTTGTGCAAAATCGCTGGCCGCCGTGTTAAGCGCGGTCAGAATATTACGCATCTCCGGATCGGGTTCTTCAGCAATAAGTCGAACAAGGCGCTCATCTTTGTAGGCTTTGGCAAAAATCGCGTTTTGCACACGATCAATAAGTTGCTTCGTCGGGCGCCCATCGGTAGTTAGAAGGCCTGCCGTCGCCGTGTCACCTATTTCACGTAAAAATGCCCGGATAAAACCATCATTTGAGCGCGCCAAAAGGTTTCCATCTTCTGAAGGATTAAACAGCGCCATCACGCTTTCTGAAAGGAATTGAGCATCTGCATAAGCTTTCTCGCTTGCGGCCATTTCCTGGAGATCAGAGATATTGGAGTCTCGCGCGAACTGGGCGCGGTCAACTTCGGTTACACGCTCACGCACCAGCACGGGCATTTCCATAGCAGATACGTCGGACGGTTTTAAGCCAAACTCTGCGGCATGGTCGATCAGGTACTGGCGATAGTCATTTGCCTGGCCTTGCTGGTATGCACGCCAGATCCCCATAGACCGGCCGTTACCCGATTCCACAACGTTATCAGGGCCAACAATCGGCGCACCGTGACTACTCATCCCAGAGTCGGTTAGTTGAGCAGGACGCAAACTGGACGCGATCTTGCTTACCTGGAGTTTGCTCGATAAGCGAGTACGGTCGCGGGGCTGAAGCTCTGCAGGAAAATCAGGGTTAATAGTGCCATCCAGGTTGTTCGAGATAGTCAATGCTGTTGCCTCGACAACTTTGAAAGCGGTCTTAACCTCGGCTCCTTTGCTCGTTACCACGTAACTAGCCCGGCCGGTGCGGGTTTCTTGGATGGATAAAGACGCCAACACAGCAATAACGCCTTCGATGTCTGTCGCCGCTGACAACGCGGTTTGTACGGAAATGGTCATAAAATCCCCCTTGTCAGAGGGATTGTGGGGAGTATGGTATTTGTAGGTGAAAAAGCGAAAAGATTATGTGAAATGTTCATGTGCGCTTAAAATTCAGCGATTAACAACAGCCTTATCCTTGAAAAGCGAGCAAGGTATGAAAACTGAGATTGAAAGACGAGCGATGCTTGCATTGAAAACATTGCCTAAAAAAACTCAGCGTGAAGCTGAAAGAGCGATTGGTGAACTTGAATTCTTAGTTAACATACAAGGTATGGTCTCTAAGGATGAGGTCGCTAGATTGCCTAACGTGAGGTTATTGGGTTCTGGCTCGTATCGAAATGTATACTCTTACGGGAGAAAAGACACAAGAATCACAATAGTTTTTTCAATTGATAACGCTGATAGTACAATTTCCATTGCGGACATAGCTCTCCCTGAACAATTGGAGGGAGAATGAAATTACTGCAGAATCACAAATACTCTAAAGCTGCTGCAAAACAACAATTGGCTGCCTATACCGCATTGCTCTCTCAAAAATCAACTCTCTCTGAACAAAGGGACGTGCTTCCATTTTTTAAAAAGAGCCCTGATTTAAATCTGCTGATTTGCTATCACTTACCTAAGATGAGGACAGCTGACTGCTTCGCGACTGAATTCGATATTTATGGCGACTTCAAGGCTGATCTGATAGTTGGTTGCAAAGCAACAAACAGTTATTTATTGGTTGAGTTTGAAGATGGCGCTCCTGATAGCATCTTTAAAAAGAAATCGGGAAAATCCACCCCAGATTGGTCAAGAAGGTTTGAAGGTGCGCATTCTCAACTAATGGACTGGCTGTGGAAGCTAGATGATATGCGTCAAACAAATGATTTTAGGAACACCTTTGGAAATAGTTCTGCAAAATTCTCAGGAATCATTATTACTGGAAAAGACATGAACTTAGACAATCAGGAATTAGAACGTCTAGAGTGGAGAACCAGTAAAACCTCTGTAGCTCACTCCGATATTCTTTGTGTATCTTTTGATGAGCTTCTGGATAACTTCAAACATTATATTTCCATATATAAATAAGCCCCTGTGAAGGGGCTTTACTTTATAAAGCATAGATACGGTGTTTTCCGTACTGAAGTCCGATTGTTGCAAATGGAATATCATCATCAAAATCTATCGGTGGCTCATTGCCTTGAGCCGGGGACGCCTGGCCGCCGCTGCGAGGTTGGTTCGATGGCCCCCACCCGCCCTGCTGGCCACCGCCGTTCTGAGCTCCACCAGCTTGCCGTCCACCAAGCATCTGCATGGTACCACCAACATTTACTACGACTTCAGTTGTGTACTTTTCCGCACCAGATTGATCTGTCCATTTGCGGGTACGCAGCTGCCCTTCAATAAAGACTTGTGAGCCTTTACGCAGGTATTCACCGGCTACCTCTGCCAGCTTTCCAAACAGTACAACACGATGCCACTCAGTCTGTTCCTTCATCTCCCCGGTCTGCTTATCACGCCAGCTCTCAGAGGTGGCCAAAGTGAAGTTGGCAACCGCACCTCCATTCGGCATATAACGCATCTCAGGATCGGAGCCCAGATTTCCGACCAAAATTACCTTGTTAACTCCACGACTAGCCATGCTAATTCACTCGTTTTAAGAGGGCATTAAGCCCTCTATGTTCAGTCTGTATACCCGTTTTGGGCCACCCATAAGGCCGTTTGCTCTTTGGCCTGATCCAGCGTTAAGTGCTGGCCGATGTATTCTGCAATTGCGCGCAGCGTATCGATGAACTCCATCTGCGACACTTTTGTGAACACTCCCGCCAAGAAGTCTTTAACGACCCGAGGAGCATCTTCAGGTTCCGGAGGGAGTTTTGGGGCGGGCACTTCTTCGGACCTGGGTTCTGCTGCTGCACCTAGGCCAAGCTTGATCATCACTTCAACAATATGCTTGCCGATCGTCATGCGCTGCATAACTGACGCGGATTTTTGCTCCTGCATTAATCCGGACAGCTCTTTACCCAGTGCCAGGCGTTCCATGATAGACAATGCCATTAAGCAACTCCCTGCTGAACTTCAGCCAATATCTTAATCAGGTGATCCACAGCTGCTTCGACTAACGTCTCGTTTTCATCGAAACGACTTGCTGCTATGAGCGCGTTAGCAGCCTCCTGGACGTGATCCAACTCTGCGCTGATTTCCGCCAGGTTACGGGAATTAAACTGTGATGGTACGGACTTGATATAGTCCAGTGCCTTGTTGGCTTCCTGATCGGCTTCGCTCACTTCTTCCGTACCTGTTGTGGTTGTTTCCGCTGGCCCATTTTCCACCGGGGGTTGCTCCGGTGGCACATCTTCACTGGTGCCATTGTTCACATCAGCTTCAGCAACTTTTTTCAGCTCGGCCAGTACGTTCAATAGGAAGAAATTCTGCTCATTTCCAAGCGGATATGCAACGGTCGGGAAGGCTTTGCGGAAAAACAGCTTAACTTGGGCTTTGAAGGTTGCAGGGTCTTCTTCCGACTGTTCCAGATATTGCGCAGCGTACTCTTTCATGCGGCCATTGGCGATCTGCTCCGCGAGAGACTGCAGTTCATCACCGCCGGGAAGATACAGGAGATCAAACCCTTTGACCTCTTCATCGGTCAGCTTGCGGTTATACGTAACAGCACCATGACGCATGTAATCGTAATATGGCTCGTCAACGTTTTCCGGGCGAGGCAGGATGGCAGTATTACCATCGGGTATAGTGCCAAGCGAAGCGGGGCGCAGTTGCAACGCGTATTTGAATTGTCCAACGCCGTCAGATTCCGGTTGTGGTTGCGGTTGCGGTTCCTGCTCAGGCTCAGAAAGAGGTTCGACCGGCTGCACCACCACTTTATATTTTTCAGCGTTATGTTCGCGATACGCTTTTAAAAGCTTGGTAGCGGCATCTGCCATACTTTTCCCCTGCATATCTTTAGCTTGAAGACTGTAGCTTTCATCACCGCTATCGATGGTGACAAAACTTTCTGGCCCACCAGCCGCATCAACAGTTTTATATTTCACAACGGCCCCATTACTGAGCGTGTACACACCATCCATACTTAAGCCGTTTTTGATAGAACGGAGCTGATTGGTGAAGGCACGATCAGGAGTCGGATTTTCTTTTGCCGCAAGCAGCTTATTACGCTTATCTTCGAGCTCTGCATTAAGATTCTTTTGGCTTAGCAGACGCTCTTGTAAAGACGCCAGGGCGTCACGTTTTTCTGCCAGACCATTTTGAGCGTTCTCCACCTGTTCTATTAGAGTAGAACGCTCATCTCCCAGCTTATCGGCCTCACTTAGGTAGCCTTCAATATCGGCCTTTATTTGAGCCTGCCGTTCTTTAGCCTTCTGAAATTTTGCGCTGTTACGCTCAATGAGGTTCGAAAGTACCTGGCATACCTGATTAAGGGTTACATCGCGGCCGCCAATGGGCGCAACAACATGCGTGACGTCCCTTTTATTCAGCAGAAACTGGAAGGCTACAAGCGTATCGTCGTTTTTAACCCGTCCGTTATCAGCTGTAGGGGAATGGAAAATAATGCTGGTGGTTTGCCCGTCGGTGAGGGGGATCTGCGCAGTCATAACAGGAATATTAGCAACACGTCTTACTTTGCCAATAATAGCACCACCTATCGTTGGCAAACCATTGTCATCCTCTCCCGCTTCATCGGTTCCAGCTTTGATGTCCGTCCCGTTGAGTCCACGATTAAGTACACGAATAAACGCACGCATGGTAGCAGCGAGTTTTAAGCGCTTCGTTGTGATCGCTTCAAACATCGCGCCATCGCTCTCTGCCAGGATTTCATTACCCAAATAGGCAAGTTCAATATCCTCAAGCGTAGCGGCCTCTAATAACAGATCATCTTCGCTTAACGGTTCAGCGCTCCAACGAGCCGGTAAATTCGTAGATAATGACTCAGCGAACGTGGTCTGAGTGTTTATATGGATTGGCTTCTTGATCACGCGACTTCCTCCAGTTGGGCAATTTCTTCTTTCAGTTGCCGGGTACGGGCTGTTTCCTGGTTCAGAGCAGCTTTAACCTTTTCAGCTTCGGTCATCGCATTATCGGTATTGGTCTGAACCACCCCTAGGCGAGTCTTAACCTGCTGGATATCGTCGCTTACAGCATCTCGCTTTGCCTTGGCGTCTGCCAGTTGCTGCGCGTTGGATTTAATGCCTAGTGACTTCTTATCGCTACCATTGAGGTTTTTCTTGGCAGCACGAGCCATTTTTCGCGCAAGTGCTTTTTGAAAAGCGGTAGCGCCGCGTTTGAATAGCGCTGAAAGGGATTGTGCCAGGGCAGAAATCGATTTTACTGGCTGATAGGGCGATGTTTTGCCGTTTACTTTGATGCCGGAAATATCGCCTGTATCGTTAACCTGGACATCTATCACCTGTTCGTCTAGGCCGATCAATGTAAAGGTTCGCGTAGCGATACCATCTTTCTTTCGCGATTTTCCCGCTGGGATAACTTTAGCGACTTCATAGCCAGCCTTCGCCATCGCTTTAGTCAGCTTGGTCAGGCCTTTCTCGTTGAGCTCTTCAAATTTGAGCTGGACGTATTCACCCTTCGACATTCAGGCGGCCCTCTGGATCGATGTTAATTGTGTACTGTTTTTCCATCACATTTGACAGTGGAAATATGCGATATAACGGATTTAAACGGCAGTTACCGTTAAAAATACGTACCTTCAGATCCCACCGACCGCTTTCAAGGTAGCGAGTGTTTATCAATAAAAACTCCTCCCTACTCCCCCGGCGCGAGACATCGAGAGGGCGCGTTTTTCCAGTGATAACAACCATTGGATTGTTTAAATCTTGAAGGCTGTATTCAATATGGGCATCGCTTATCCAACTGCGCCTGATATCCAGTAGGATCGGGAAGGCGAGTGCATACGGTTTAACAGCTGCGGCCCCGATACTGATAATCAGGGCGCTTTTACGACGTATAGCGAATCGGTCAAAAAGAGCCAAACCAAACATAAAGATTAAAAAATAATGCTCACTTCCCATGAGTTTCCCCACCTTTGTTACTGCCCATCATTGCCGTAAGCACAGTGATGAACTTCGTTTTTATTGCGGTTGATACCTCCCGGCCATTGTTGCTGGCAACCAGCACTGCAATGAACATAAGGCTATCTTCCCACCCCTGATTTCTGGCGACGTAAAAACCTGTTACGCCAGCGATAAGCGCCATCACCCACTCCGTTATCAGATTGAAAAACGAAGCCGGTATGCGCTTTTCACGCACTCCATGAAGGAACACGCCAGTGCCGCTTAACAGGGACAGGAGTAAAGCCAGAAACAGAGTTTCGTAGTTGGCGAACACGTACCCTCCTGAAATGACGTTAGAACGCAGAAGGGAACTTATTTAGTCTGTAATTTGTATGGGTAGGAAATGATTCATGGGTAGAAGAATAAGGGCTATGAAACGCTTGAAGACAGGGACTTATGAGCATCAAAAAATGGGCCCAAGCGCGGAGCTAAAGGCCCTAGCGATGGGCTTCATAGTTAAGAGGAAAGTTAACTGAACGGCCCAGGCTATAACTTAAGGGCCTTCTCCCAATCAGTTTTTTCTTCAAAATAGGCCTGATCAGCTTCATTATCATCATCCATAACCTGTTCCATCATAGATGCAGGAAATTTCCTATAGAGGGTCGATACACCAACGTCATAGATGATTGCCACTTGGTTCCTGGTTAATCCATTACGGATTAAGCGCCCCATTTGTTGCCATTCATCGTAAGAGTATTTTGGAGGCCTCCCGCCAATACGCCCTTTTTTTCTTGCTGCAGCCAAGCCTGCTCGGGTTCGCTCAATGATGATTTCCCTTTCCATTTCAGCAAGTGCTGACATGATGTGGAAAGTAAACCGCCCCATACTCGTGTTGGTGTTAATCCCCTCCGTTATGGAGAGAAATTTCACATCCATTTTTTTAAATGTTTGCAATAGATCGGCCAGATTGATCAAGGAGCGGCCCAAGCGATCAAGTTTCCAAACTACAACCGTGTCACCAGGTTTAAGGGATTTGAGTAATTTGTTCAGGCCCGGGCGCTTTGCTTTAACTCCGGTCATTTTATCTTCAAAAATTAGTTCACATTTTGCTCGTTCAATTGCATCACGCTGTAATTCAGGATTTTGGTCATTTGTTGACACCCTAACATAGCCAATTCGCATAACTTTTAACCAATTAAATACCCTTTAAAATGTGACTGATTGTAAACAAGAATCGGCAAGCATTTCATTCAAAACGTTGGTTTAGGAGAAGGTTCAGCTTTGCCTGTTGGCGTTCCCATTCCCTGGCCGTCTGCAACTCTCCCGGCCGGGTATTTGAAATGTAACGGAGCACAATTTTCATTAGGACAGTATCCGAAGCTGTCTATAGCTTATCCCTCCGGCACGCTTCCTGATTTACGGGGCGTCTTTATTCGTGGCTGGGATGATGGGCGCGGGCTGGATAGTGGGCGGGCTATTCTTTCGTATGCTGCAGATAAAATGAGGAAACATACCCATGGATTTTTATTTGGTAATGGCGATGGAAATCAAACCCCTGCCGTACATGAACAATCAAGGAAAGCAGCAGCAACAACTTATTATGCGGTTTCGGGAAGTAGTGGCGTGTATTTAACTGAAGAGGGGCAAAATGAAACAGCGCCTTGCAACATCGCATTCAATTACATCGTGAGGGCTGCATAATGTCTAAGGCGGAATTAAACAGCGATCATATTGCCGTGGTGGCCGGTGATATTACTGTATTTAACTATGACGGATTGACGCGCGAATATATTTCATCATCAGTAGAGTTTTTACACGTAGGCGTAGGCATTCCGGCTAATTCGTGTGTAGATGCGCCTAGCAAAATAAAAGACGGCTTTACCGTTTGCAGAACGAACGATAACAAAGCCTGGGAAGACGTTGCCGATCATCGCGGTGAGACGGTATACAGCACAAAGACCGGTGAGAAAATTACCATCAATGCACCGGGTGATTATCCACAGGACACCACTGCACAGACGCCATCTACGCCATATGATAAATGGAATGGCAGCAAATGGGTAACCGATACGCAAGCGCAACATGCTGCTGATGTGGCGGAGGCTGAAAGGCAAAAAAACGCGTTACTCTCAGAGGCGGCGGGGATTATTGCCCCGCTGGCAGATGCTCAGGCTGGAGGGTACATTGACGACGCAGATATGCCGCGCCTTGCTGAGTGGCAGCGGTACCGTTACAAACTGAGTAAAGTCGATACAAGTACCGCGCCTGAAATTACCCTTCCGCCGAAGCCGGAGGTATAGGCCAGCTGATATCTGGTGCGCTGGAAGGGTTTGTATCTTCCAGCGCATCAAGATAGTCCAACCACAGATTATACTGTGTCAGTTCTTCTACCTTCATACGCCCAATAGCTGCTTTACCGGGCCATTGTTTACTATTGATGTAATCATTGGCTTTATCGATTCTGGACTGTTTTTCAGTTTCAGCACTGGCGACATCTGCTAAATGTCGGGCATTCAAATCTGTAACCCACTGGCTGCCATCCCATTTATCGTATGGTGTGGCTGGAGCATGGGGAGTTGTTTTCTCTGGGTAATCTCCTAGCATAGTAATGGTAAAGGGTTCGCCGGTTTCAGTGTTATACACCGTTTCACCACGGTGATTCATGACATATTCCCACGCGGTAATATTGGCTGTCCGGCAAATGACAAAGCCTTCTTTTTTATTTCCCGGCGCGTCAATGCATGAGTTAGCGGGAATCCCCACACCAACAGGCAAAGTCTCCACTGATTCGGATAGATATTCGCGCGTCAATCCGTCATAGTTAAATACAGTAATATCACCGGCTACAACGGCGATATGTTCACTGTTTAATTTTGCCATCAACATTATGCAGCCCTCACAATGTAATTGAACGCAATGTTACGTGGGCGAGCGCCAAATGATGACTTTTGCCCTGTAATAGAAGAAATAATTCCAGCGGTACTAATATGTGACCATGACGGGCTATTATCGACAACGCTATCGAAATCACTCACTGCAATATAAGCAGTTCCATCAGTATAACCGCCAACAAACATCCCAATCCCGGAGCCAAACTGAGCTGTCAGCACCCCCCTTCCGCTATCTATCCCTCTGCCATCATCCCAGCCACGGATAAACTCAGCGCGAAGATCTGGCAGTTTGAGGGCAGGATAGGCAAGCGCCAGTTTCGGATATTGGGAAGCCGTGAACGCTGCTCCGTTGCATTTGAGCCACCCTGCCGGTGGTGTTGCTGATGGCCATGGTACGGGTGTACCAACTGGCAGCGCGGAGCCTTCCCCTAAACCAACGTTAAGCGCGTATGTTTTTTAATCACTGTATACGTTGGTTTAGGAGAGGGTGCAAAACTGCCCGCCGCAACAGGTACGCTTGCCACCTCTGGATGGATCACCCTGCCCTTGGGCGGAGGACGGAAATTAATAATTCAATGGGGGAGAGTAGGAATTGATTATGCTGCTGACCACGGTTCGTATGTTGTTCTAGGCGGTAGAGTAAATAGATATACAGGGGAGGGAACATTCCCGATTACTTTCCCAAATGCACTACTTATAGTTAATGCAGCAAGTAATGATGTAGTAAATACACACATTGCAAGCATTTACGCTGACTCCGCAAATCATTTTACGTGGTCATATCACTCTACAACTGCCTATGCTGAGGGTGGAAGTGGAGGGAATACTTTTAGCTGGTTGGCTATAGGGTATTAAACGTTGGTTTAGGGGGAGCTAAATACGTAACCAGTCGAGGAAGCAACGCAAATGGAGCCTGGGTAATATGGTCGGATGGAGCCATTGAGGTAATGGGGTATGGTGTAATCCTTGATAACGGCCTGGCAACGGTTAATTACCCAATCGCGCTACCAGGTATAAGCCGCTATATCAGCATTGCCGAACGCCTTTCTGCCGATCCTGGAACTGGGCCCAACTATGCTCATTCATCAATGATCATTGATGCCTTAACAACAAATGTTGGTTTCAAAGCTCGTTGCACAATGGCCGCAACGGGTGCCCCATCAAATAATGGTTTTTCGTGGAGAGTTTATTATGCGCCTGTTTAATCCGTTCACGATGACAGAGGTTATCCGATCCGAAAAAAACAATCATGATAAGGAGTATTTCAAAAGTAAATAATGGTGTGACGCGCCTGTTTGCGCCAAGTAGAAAGTGAATAGGTAAACAACGAATTTTATGCACCTATTTCACATAGTTCATAGCATTGAATCTTCATGTGAGAGGGCAAATATGGAATACTTTTACAGCGCTTCGACAAATGCTTTTTATCCAGCGGCTTTGTTGGACAGTTACAAACAGGCTGGAACTCTACCTGATGACATCCAATCAGTAGTGGAGGAAGTTTTCATTGAATTTACCGCAACACCACTAGGTATGCGACGAGTGCCTAATCAGGAGGGTTTCCCCATGTGGGAGGCCATACCTGCAGTAGTGCTGACTCAGGACGAGATAAAAAGTAAAGCAAGAAAGTTGCGTGATAGCTTCATATCCGCAACCGATAGCATGCTCGTTTCAGACTACACCATTAACGATACCGAGCTCACCGTGGATGAAAGGGAGGAGCTAATGAGCGTCAGGCTCACTTTCAAGAAATGGCCAACAATTGATGGCTGGCCTGATATAGCATTACCTGACATTCCTCAATGGTTATTGGTTGAGGCGGTTAATAATGGGTACAGAGTATACAGCTGGCCTGAAGAGTAAAATCATAATATAAAGCACCATATGACATGGTGCTTTTAACTAACGTTTTATCTTCCGATTGCAAGTACGCAAGTAGTTGCGCCAAAAAAGCTTTGGCCTGAATGTGCTTGAACCAATAACGAGGCTCCCTTCAAGCTTATTCTTTCCACGCTTCTAATGGCTTGTACATATGATATAGGACCGGGAAAAGCAACATACACAACCGTTGGAAATGGCACTGGAAAATTAAACTCCGTAACATCAATATCAAGCCCGCCGGTTGTGTTTGAACCGCCAACCAACCTGACCCACTGGATAATTAGTCCGTTCGGAAAAGTCATCCAGCCGTTGTGGTTACTATTGCTGGCAAAATTGGACATATCAGGGAGTTGGTTTAAGCCGGTGCCAACTCCCCGCTTTGCGGCCTCTCCTAAACCAAGGTATTCGAGAATACCAGCAACCGTTTTGCCAGAAAGGTCTGTGAGGGTTTGGTTAAGCGGCTGCTTACCTTCGAGGGCCTTTTTCATAGTAGATGCAAACTGGGGATCATTATTCAGCGCAGCAGCAAACTCACTTAGAGTATCGAGGCCCTCGGGAGTTGAATTACCTACCAGAGCCGAAATCGCCGCCTTAACGAAAGCGGTGGTGGCTATCTGTGTGTTATTTACCGTTTGGGCAGCTGTAGGAGCCTTAGGTGTCCCGGTTAACGTCGGGCTCGCCAATGGGGCCTTAAGGTCTAGTGCCTTATCAATTGTCTGCGCGAAATTACCATCATTGTTTATCGCTGCGGCTAACTGAGCCAGTGTAGAGAGGGCTTCCGGCACTCCCTCCCCAGACAGGAAGGAAATCGCTTTTTTAATAGCGAGGGAGTTCGCAGCGACCCCTTCTTCTTCGCTATCAAGTTCTGCGCTTAACTGAAGCCCCAAGCTGCGAAATACACGGAAAGACGTGTCTATCATTTCCGAAGTAATCTGCGTTGCCCCCTCCGGTACCGCAACCCGGCACAACTCTATTTGGCCGTCTTTTAGTTGCTGAGCCCTAATAGTAACAATCTCAGCTGCATTAACAGTCGATTCGTCCGTTACTTGGCTCGTTTTCACACCAAACTTATAAAATGCCTGCAACGCGATAATCGTTGTCTGGCCAGCAGGGATGTCGACGTCAATATCTAAAATTTGCTGCACTGACAACTGGACGTTATCAATATCAACAGACGCAGCACCACCTTCATTGCCCGAGGTCACGGTAACCTTCAGACCGGTGCCAGGCACGACATTAAAACCTGAATAGATTCCAGGCTTAATAATATTTTTAAATTTCCGGTTTAATGCTGTTGAGGTGTAGGCCTCGTAAAACTGTACGTCTGTGATCAGGCTCTTACGAGAATCTGCGGCCAGAAGGCTCACACCACTAATAGATCCGCTCATACTCAGCTCCCTGCCTGCTCAATCATCATGATGATTGAGTAATTCTTTCCCTGGTATACAGTATCTTGCTGAGTAGCAAGCACGGCGATGGCTTTGTCTTCTGCGTCCAATAGCACGAGTGTATTGAAGTCGTAAACAGTGTCTTCCTCAAGGCTGTCTTGAGGCAACACGGCATTAAGCGTGATGATGTTCCCCTGAACTGACCGCACAAGTTCAGATTTCGCGAAGTTGGTAGTCATGTCTTCCAGCACGAAGTCAGTTGGGATATCAGAGATATTCCAACCACCAGCCTCATTCACCGAAACCAGCGTCGATTTGCCCCAGCATGCCGTTTTGATTTCAAAGCGTTGGCCGTTACCGATCGCAGACTCCGCGCGGCGTGAGTAGTAGTAATCGAGTAATTGCGCTTTATAAAGCGTACCGCTAGTACGAGCGGCGAGAACATCAGCCATTTAAATCCCCTCAAAATGCACTGAGAGGAGTTCGAGCCCTTGAGTGGAATCAAACTCCGCAAGTGGTAGTCTGCGGAGTTTGTTGAGTTTGTGAAATTGAGCGTTAGGCGCTAGAACCCATCAGGTAATTTATTTTCCTGATAGTCTTTCTCCAGCTGCCTGCAGGCTCCTGTATGAGCACATGTTCGCTATCAACTGGGAATAGGATCGTCGCTAGGTCACCATTTGCATATTCGATAATACAACCATGTAATCCAAGCGTTGACACGTATAACCCCACAACACCGGCAAACTCTCCGGTATCAGAAATCACCTGCTCAAAAATACGCGGATCAAGAATTTTTTCACCCGGGATGATGGCTGGAACGATGTGGGTGTGGCCTATTGGCCACGCATCAAGCGGTAAGGTATCGAGTGTCAACGAAACTGCACCCAGCTCCCGTGGAACGCCATTAAATTGTTGTCCACTCACCCCAGTAAAGCTCCTGCCCTGCACCAGATGGGAATTATCATCATCCAACCTATAATGAACCTGCGAACTGACGTCAGCGTTTATAATCCCCTCATCCACGGCGGTAAAAATCGGTTCAACGCTGGCTGACACATCACTTTGAAGAAAGTCGTCAGCGGCTTCGCTAACAATAAACACATCTGAACTTTCACCGCCCATCATCGATATGGCTATAAGAGCATCATTAAAATCGGCGTGATCATGCTCTGACCTGATTTGACCTAGCGTTATCTCGTTAAGCCTTTCGTATACTGATGCACTCTGACGTATCTCATCAGCACACTGCAAATAGTTAATTTGACGAATCTCATCCCTCCAGTTACCGGCCAGAGGTTGCAAGATCACCTCATCAACGAAGCCGGGAAATCCGTACCGGACGACTCGACTATCTGCATACTCGACAATACAGCCGTACTGGCCAAGAGTTTTGAGCATCAAGCGAGACTCTCCTTGGCTATATGTGAATAAAACAGTGGAATCAACCGTGAAATCGCGCCCGGACATATCCTGGGTATACAATCGCCCATCGCCCTCTTCTCTTTCAGGGATTATTGGTGGAATAATTGCTGTCATACCTAAGGGCCAAGCATCAAGCGGCATGCCATCAAAGCAAATAGGTATCATATCCAGAGAGCGCTTAAGGCTTTTTATAACGCGATTTTCATTGAATGAAATGTTAGTTCTTACACCAACAGCGTCGGTCTTATCGCCGAAATCAAAGCTATGATTGAAACTCATTTGAGTGTCAAAAAATACAAGATTTTCCTTTTTCTCTATCGCTTTAAATACTAGCTGCAACGTTAAGCCGTCATAAACAATATGCAGTGGAATAAGAGGAACTATGATTTTGGTAAAGTCAGACTGAAAACGCCTTATGCTCGCATTAATATCGTCAGCACCGTAAAGCTCATATAATTTATTGAGATTAAGTACAACTCGACCACGGGAAGTAAGGAAAAAATCCCCATAACTAGCGGTGGCTGACTCAACTTCTTGTGCTGTTGCCAAATACGATCCGTAAGGGGTTTTAACGATGTCAGTGGGCGCGTACAACGGCTCCCAAGATACAGGCATCTCTCCGAACTCACGCCAAAGGGTCTGCTCGATTGGCCGAGTAGTACCTTTGAAATGCACCTCATCGAGACGCTGGGTAAGAAGCATGGGCCGCCGGGCTCTGTCTTCCTCTGCGATTATGAAGAAACGACCATATTCCGAAATCCGTGTATCCATATCTTCACTATCCATGGTGAAAAAGGATTTGCGATTACTGATTCGCGTCAGGACCGGTTCGACAGTTTCATTCCACATGTCCTGCATCTTTTCAGTAAACGCAGCCCATAATTTTGAGCTGCGCTTAGCTGGTGTTAACTGCTCTTTCAGCCAATTTTCTTTCACAGTTTTACCCTACGGATAGCTGATTGATTCGAAGTCAGACGACTCAACATTGAGATAAACAAAGTCATTCATCAATACGGCGTCACTCATATCAATCGCCTCAACATCATAGGAAATAAATAACCCTGTATCCTCGATAACACGCCAAATATCTTTAACCTTTACCTGAGCGTAATATTGTTGCTGTGAATCATCCTCACTTTGAAGTAATTTGCTAAATGATGGCGAATCTTTCCCAAAGTTATTCTCTAACGCCTCCTTCAGATCCTTGCGGGCGTCATCAATAAGAACGCTTTTTTTGGCTGTTCCGCTGAACTTGATAGTGAATGGTTTTTCGTTTGTCGGCACATATTCGAAGTGCTTGTTTAGCTCGTTAGGAATGGGGGCCAGTGCTTCAAGAATCTCTGAAGCTAGCTTTTCCTGCGATACACCCGGTTTATGCCCACAGAAGAAGATACGGTTAATATTACGTACATCAAAACCGGTTATGCTCTCTTGAACAGCCTCTCCCCAGACGTTCAGCCAAGAGGTGCCACTAACTGCACCTTGCACAAAATGACGATAGTCGCCACCCCATACAACCTGCTCATCAAAGGGAACGTAGTATTGCGCACGATTTCTTGTTTCTTCGGTTGATTCCATACCGCCGCCGCCGGAGATAACAGAATCAGTTACGATTTCGAGGACGTCCGCATATTTAGCGATATTACCGGCGGCTTCAAGCTTCTGTCCCTGAGCAAGGGTGTAATCCCCCAGACTTGCCAGAATATCGAGCCGAACCTGGCAACCAGCTGGTGGCATCATTCCCATGGAGCCATCACCGAACCGTACCCCTAGCTGCTCTGTAGGTTTATATACCAGCGCATAGTGTTTACTATCACTGCGTGACATACGGAATAGTGGGTTACGAGTCCATACCTGCTCCTCGTCTCCATTCACAATGACAACTGACAACTCTGAAACTTCAGCCGTAATATCCCGAGTAAGCAGTAAAGTTAGGAATGGTTTTTCTTCTGCAATATCGAAGCTAACACTGATCGCTTCTTGCTGCTTGACTGGCACGCCATAGACAGTTTCGCCGGGACCAATTGTCACGGTGTTATCACATGATAATGGGGTTTGATCCGATGTGAGAATTTCCCCGCCAGAGGGCAGAATTATGATTTCAGAAGATTTATTTTTGATTGATACCGTGCCATGAGATGCCTCAACAAAACGCCCTACATATCCACGATCTTCCGCTGCGGCGAGGATACTAGATCGACGTGTTGCAGTCGTGATAAACCCTTCAACCAGTGCCCTGCTTGCGTAGGTCTGAGCAATATATATAACCTGCGCGCCTAGGACGGCCATCATCTGCGCAAACTGACTGTTAACGAACCTCGACCACCAACTGTTTTCGCTCAGTTTGGCGTTAAATTTCTCTAAAACCTCGGAGATACTCACGATTCCTCCTGCTTTTTCTTCATGATCACACTCGTTCCACCACCATGGGCAAAAAAGCTGATTTGTAATTCGTCCATGCTCAGAGCCTCACAACGAATTGACTCGATGTTTAAGCCCGGCAAATCCTCTCCCAGCTTCGTTACCAACCTACCTTCGATGGCCACCTCTACTAAGTGACTAGTTTCCGAGCCGATAGGCTCATGCTTGAACTCCTCCATAGGACTCCCCCAATGCGGCAGCCCATAAACGCTCCCGGAGGGAGTGCGTAGCCATTCGTGTAGCCGGGCCATCCATACATCTTTTTGCCCCTTTGCAATGACGATTCCGTTCTCGTCCACGCTTAGAAGCGCGTCCACCTCATAAAACATGCTCAATCCTCCAGCAGAACATCCAGTGATGGATCACTAATTGTGGTGCTGGCACGTTCTCTTGGCTGCGGCTGGGCCGTTTTAACCACTTTGTCAGGATCACCTTTGCTTCCGCTCTTGGTGGCTCCCAGGATGTCCTTGAGAACGCTGTACACACCGTCCAGCGTTTTCAACATAGCCGGATCGTTATTTATGTTGTCAGTGGTTAAAGTTTGTCGAACGCCGCTTCGGGCCAGGTCAGTTACCGTTGGCAGTTGCTGGGGCATACTGAGGAAAGGTTCTTGTCTCTTAGGCTGCGCGCCGAAAAGCGTACTATTCAGTCCACTTGCATTTGAACTGACAGTGGATGCAACTGACTGAATCCCACCGTCGAGCAATTTTCCCGCCTTTTGGGTTAAAGGACTCACAGCTCGCGCTATGTCAGAATTTCCCCCTGTAACCTGAGACATGAGATCGTTAACAACCCCGCCGCCGCTAATACCTCCAATCACTCGCGATACATGTTCACCAGCTGTCGGTAAAATGGCAGATCCTATGTTCTTTAAGCCTTCAACGGATGATTCAAAGAGCGATGGACTTCCACCCTCTCCTTGTTCGATGACTTTGTAACCGTTGTTATAAACAGGGATTCCTCGCTCGTTTAGCGGCGGGTTTTGATCATCTTGACTGGCGGTACCTAACAGGTCGATATCTGCCCTTTTGCCTGTGTCCTGGCGGGCACTAGGTCGTTTTACTTGCTGAAGAGCCGCCAGAGGTGCGGCCGGAGTAAAGCCAACCTTTTTTCCTGTCCAGTCCTGAACTTTGGCGCTGATCTGTTTATCCAGCTCACGGGATTTCGCTATCGCAGCCTGGATAGCTTCAGGTGTATTGGCCGACATCAACCCAGTCATAGCAGATGTGGAAGAAGCGCCTAAATCTCCTATGGTAGACATCAAGCCATCTTGCGGTACCTTAGTGGCGGCTGTCTCTTCGGTGAGAAGTCCTGCGGGTGTAGCTGTAAGTGCCTTAGCTGAATGCTGTTGTGCCAGTTTAAATGCCGTTTCGTTCGACACATTTGGCTTTGGAGATAATACGTGCGTTGGTACTGGCTTCTTCACTGATTGCGCGCGTTGCGCGACTTCTGAGTCGGTAATTGGCGTTTTAAAAGACACAGCATTTTTTTGTGGTGCCAGTGCTGTGCCAGTGGAGTTAGCCAATTTCACCTTACTACCGAAGCTGTATTGGGAATCTGCCGCAATAGCCTGCTCGCCGTTAGCAGTCCGAGCGGCATTTATCTTCGTTAGCGATTCGTTAGAGAACTTGCCTTCCCACTTACCAGTATCCCTGTTGAATGTTCCCAGAGCGTCTTTGATGTACCCATCGTTGACTGCCGGATTTCCGCCCTCTTTCGTCGCAATGGCGCGAACGAGGCGGGTCATCACTTCAGGGTCGGAAGCGTCGATCTTTTCGTTAGGGGATACGCCCAGATAATCACAGACGTTTTTGATGTACTGATTCGTGTTATTTTCGTTCGGCGGAGCCCATTTAGAAATAATGCTCGATACTGTCTGAAGTTTCTCGTAGCCAGCAGCCTTGCTGGTACCCTCGTAGTAACTGGATACCTGATTTGCTAATCCACGAATGCCCTCTTCAGGCGTGTTGAATTTGGCGAAACGCTGTTCACCATTCGAATTAGCGGCTTCCAGGCTCGCGCCTTCTTGGTTTGCAAATACCAGGTTACCCGGGTTGTTGTTGCGAAAATTACGGTTCTTAGCGTTGCTTCCACCAATATTTAGATCAGCTGCGATGTTATTGGCCGCTGGTGCCGTGAATTCAGCTTTTGATGTGTAACCATGCTCACCGACACCATCTTCGCCAAACTGTCCCCCTTGTAACTGCCCTTTTAACCCTTCGATCGCAGAAACAGTTTTTCGAGTGCCATCTTCGATGGAGGTCTTGAGTTGTTTGGTACTGTCCTCATCTGACCTGAAGCCTGATTTAACCTTATCGACAACGTTGGCCGCTGCCCCAAACGCTAAGTTTTTAGCCCCCGAAAATATCGATTGGGCGAAGTCCATTCCGCCCTCTAACCCACGTGCGATAGAGTCAGTTCCGACAGACTGAAGTTTATCCCCTGTTCCACTTAGACCAACTGCTGAAAGTCCTTGGCCAACAAGATTTGTGGCACCAGTTAACAGCCCGCCCATATCCAACACGTTTGCACCGGCATAAGCGGTTTTCTGTTTAGTAGATACCTCTTTGCCTTCGGCTACCCCGAAAGCCTCCCGTTGGGCATCCTCATCGTTAAAGCCCTCTACCGCGTCATAACCAGCAAGAAGCGCAGTGCCGACACCAGGAATAAAGCGCAAAGCACCCTTGGCTGCAGCCTTTGCTCCCATTTTGGCTGCAGCATGTTCGGTTTCTCTTAACGCCACTGAGCCAGTCACTTTCCCGGCCTGCTTAGTTGCTGCTGTTTCTACACTTTTTTCGGCTGCGATTCCGGTGGCGCTGCCTGCTTGCTTGGCTACAGCGGCTTCGGTCCCTTTGGCGGTGACTTGAGCAGCTGCCTTACTTTCTTTCAGTATTGGTTTTGCGGTATTGGCTGCTGTGTTTGCTCCCTTGGAACTTAGTGCGCCCGCCCCTGTCACTGCACCGATTGTTGCTGCTGTACCGGCTGCAACCTTTGCACCGACACTGCTGAAAATTTTACCTATGCGTCCAAACCGACCTTTAGGTTTAGTGCCACGCGTTTTTCTGGTGGACTTCTCAATAGAATCAGGGCGTTCACCTCGATTATTCCCGCGACCAGTTGAACCTCCACCAGCGCGGCGTTTTGTACCCCTTCGACCGCCAGGCCAACGATTTCTGAAGAAGTCAGGCATATTGAAACTGCCACCGGAAGACATAGACTTTCTGAGCTTAATTATCTCGTCTTCTACGTCCTCAAGCGTTCCGATAATACGATCATCATTACTTGATAGGGCCTTGGTCTGCTCCTGGATCACTTTGACCGATTGGGAAGCTTGGTTTTCTGCAAAAATTTTAGAAGAGTTAACTTTACCCAGCTCTGGAGCAGAAATTGGCTTTGCCTGAGCTGGTGGATAACTCAGAGCTTCCGACTGAGTGCTCGATGTAACTTTTGAGGATTTTTTACCGACGTCTTTTTTGTCACCATTTAGCTCATCAACCCACTTTTTGAGCGAGATAGCTTTCCCACCAGTCTCTTTAGCTAACTCCACTACACCACTGGCTGCCATCCATAAAGGACCACCGACTCCCACTCCGGCCGCGTCCGTAACATCGCTGCCTTCTGCTTTATCATGCTTATCATCGAGGCCAATTATTGAACCGAGCCTTCTCAAAAAACCTTCTTGAAGCTTGGCGGTAGCGCTGTTTTGCTTCTTACGGTTGTTGTTCTCAGCTATCTCGGATTGCTTATTTTCCGAGATAAAGCGGCCTTTCCCGTCACGTTGCGTTATTTTTGGGGATGAGTTGGCTGTGGTGTCATTATGTATTCTTTGAATGTTCTGCCGGTATGATCTCTTTAGAGTTACAGAGTTCTTCAGATTTTTTTCCGCTGGCTCTGATGTCTGATTGTTTTGTAAAACGTTACCGAGATCAGACACCAGTTTAGGCTTACGTCGTGCTTTTTTGGGCATTCGGGAAACATAGACATTCTCATGCTGCAGCGCTATTCCAGAGACATCATTTGTGACTACCGGTGCCTGTTTATTTATATGTGAAAGCCTACGTGTAACGCGCCCCTGATTTTCGCCAGCGCCCGCTACTAAGGTGCCTTTAGCGGTTATGGCGTTTTTAATATCGGCCAGTGCTTTGAGCTCGTTAGCGCTGGCATCCTCGATTGCGCTAATGATAGCGATCCGATCTTGCTGTTTATCCAAAACATCCTCCCCTGCGCAGCTGCCTGAGCTATCTATTTTTCACGGCCTGAGCCTTATATTTCTGTTCCAGCGCTTTGCTCATATGGATGGCTCGCCACTGAGAAAGGCGCTCTACGTCTCCCACCGGCTGATATCCATAAAGAGCAAGGTTGTTAATGATGGTTAGCCATCCATTCAGGTCTAATTGATGGGATAAACTCTCGATTGAGAAATGGGACGTACAGCGTCGTGGTAACGTCTGCACCCTCCTTTGCGTTTTTGCATTTTTGCGGAGGTAGGATTAGACGGCTTGTACCATGTTCTATCGACATGAGTAGCCCATGGCGCAGGTCGCGCTGCATGAGCTGTATACGCGCTACGAGGGGTGTAAATTCGGTTTCTAAAGCCATAGCTTCGATCATTTCGAATCGTCTATTTGCTGCTTCGGTAAAGTCTTCTGGGTCATCGTCGAGAGCTGTGCATAAAGCAAGTTCAGCTATGCGAAACCGAGACATTCCGGCACTGTAGTCTGGATCTTTCATATCTGGTAGAGAGGCGCGCATTCGTTCGAGCATATGAGCACCACGACCAGTGAGTGGTTTTAAAGTCCACTGAGTTGGTTTTCCATTCACCGGAACCTGTGTTTTTACGTGAGGCTCTACGGTCAGCAGTTCAACTGTTTCAGCCAACTGGTTTAGGTCAATATCTGCATTATGAGAGCTGTTGCAATGGCGGCACTCATAGGAATATGTCATTACTGGATCTGGGCGCGAGTTAACAAAGATCCACCACAGTGCGGTTCGACGGTCTTGAATGGTCCATTCAGCACTGTCGCTGATCGGAGGCTCCTGCATGGAGTTAAGGTATTCTGTTGTTGTAACCTCATCTTCACTTGGATTGAAATCGCTGTATTTGATTGCGTCTTTCACCGTTGGAGCATGAAATTTAACCTCAATTTGAGGTTTGGATGGTAATGGGAAGCTTGGGATATTCAATGTACTCTCCGGTCGGGTTTCTTATGACCAGGCGAGCATATTCAGTGTGTGATTTTTAACGATAATGCACTCAAATAGATAACCTTTAAAGTTATCCACTGGATAGATCCAATAATAAGATCCTACATAGATCCTAATATTACCAAACAGATCCCGGCATGCTTCAGGCCGCGCCAGCTCTGGCTTGAAAGGCCATCAGGATGTGTGCTGGCGGGAGTTTCATGTGTGCTGTTGGGATAAAAATGTGCGCTGGAGGGTTGTAAATGTGTGCTGGCGGGTTATAGGATGTGTGCTGACGGGAACCGGCGGTAAGTTGTCCAATGCCGATAAACTTATCCACATAACTATGGTAAAACATTG
>NZ_CP074152.1 GCF_019968765.1 Enterobacter sp. JBIWA008
GTGAATGACAATCAGATTTCTGTTCACTGGTCAGATCTACCGAAAGATGAGCTAACCCGTTTCTGGCAGGATGTCGATGCCGGCACTCAGGGTAATTTCCTCATTGCACCGGTAAAAAAACTGACCCGCCGCAAACGCGGTGAGCATTCTACAAAAGCCAAATGTGAGAACCCGGCCTGGTATCGCCCGGAGCATTATAAAAAGCTCTCCGGACAGCTCGGTCATGCATACAATCGCCTGGTGAAAAAAGACAAAGAAACCGGGCAGGTCAGCCTGCGCATGCATGTTTCTCGTCACCCTCTCTATGTCGCCGGCCGCCGTAAGGCAGGACGTAAATATGGCTTCCGTCCGGAACGTCAGCGCCTGCTAGATGCGCTCTGGCCAGTGCTCATCAGCTTCTGTGATGCCGGCAAGCATACCGTCGGCATGTGTATCTCCCGTCTTGCAAAAGAGCTGAGTGCAAAGGACGCCAAAGGCAATGTCATTCCGGAAACGGAGGTGACGGTGTCACGCCTTTCACGGCTTATTGAGGAACAGGTACGGTTTGGCGTTCTTGGCCTTGTGGAAGAACGCACCTGGGATCGTGAATCCCGCTCCTGGCTGCCAACGTATGTCTATATCACCCCCGTGGGATTTCAGATGCTGGGCGTCGATATGGGCAAGCTGTTTAAAGAGCAGGAGAAGAAGCTCCGCCAGAGCGCCGAGCGTGAGCAGCTGATCCGGGAAGGGGTAATGAGCGAACATGATGATGTTCAACCCCATTGCGCGCGGAAATGCTGGTCCGGCCGTAAGCGCCGGGAGGCACTCGTTTACCGCCGCAAAAAAGGCGCGGAGCGTAAACGTGCCAACAATCTGATTAAGCTGCCGGCAGATGAACGACTCCATGCAATATCTGAATGGATTTACCGCACCCTGCCGCCTGACGAAGCGTACTGGTGCACATCTGAGCGCCTGAAGGCTCTGGCCATCCAGCATCTTTACCAGCTGGATCTGGCGCTTTCTCCACCTGACTAGTCACAGACGAAACAACAGTTTTCTGTTTACAGGCCCCTCTCCGGGGCTTTTCGTGCTGGTTTTTTTCGGCCATTCTGCTCATTTTTCATCCTTTACTCCTTTCTCCTTCCGGTCACTATGACGTTCTGCCGGTCGTTATGGTTCGCAATGGCCATCGTCTCTTTTTTTTACACAGAAATCCGCAAACAAATAAGTGAAGTAACGCGGAAATGAATAAAAGAGATTCCGCAAAACAATCTTACTTCAGCTTTTTTATCTCTCTGTTCATTACATTCCAGAGTAGATCTTTGTCTTCGGCAACTCTGTGGATAACGTAAAATGCCTTCGCATGCAGCGGCCTCACGGCCGCGCGCTCAGAAGGAAATCAAAAGTACCTCCCGTCGCAAGCGCCGGGCACCGTTCTCGCCAGAACCAGGCACCGCATACATACCTGACCCCTGCTAAACCGACGCCGCCCCGGCCCGAAGGGCCGGAACACCCTCGCTTTAAGAGAGATGTTGTAACTAGAAGTAAGAGCTGCTGCAGTTAGCGTCGCGGCAAGCCCGCTATACACGCTCGTAAGCGCCTCACGGCGCTAACGCGGAGATACAGCCCGTCAGCGGCCTCTGGCCTCGACGGGCTCACTCCGACCGCGCACGTCACCATCAGGCGTGGCGGTTACAGGATATGGCTTTGCAGGGTAAGGGATGGGATAGGCAGAATCTTTCAAACCGCAGCGGCTTACGCCGGTCACGGCGCCCATCGGCATTCTCTCCCTGTCTAGCCTCAGCTGGCGCCTCCATGCCGCGATGCGGCATCAGTGAGTTCTGCAGGACAGCGTGCCCATTTTTTGTTGTCAAAATCGTTTCGGGAATATGCTTTCAGAAACAGATAAGCGAGACGATAAAATGGACACGTTGCTTTTACCCGGCCAGAATCCCCGTGCCTGGGCGGAAACCATGATCAACCTGGAGGCCAGGAAACTGGTTAACACGGCAAACACGGTGGCGGCTATGCATCTCCAGGATGGTTTTATCCGGATTCAGTTTGTGGATGAGATCAGGGCATTCATCATGGCCCAGTTTGAGGCCGCACGCCGGGCAAAAACGGATGATGACTGTATGGCCTGTCTGCGTGCCTTACGGGCTGAAAATACCAGCCTGCTGGAGCAGTCCCGATCGCTCAGAACCGGCTATGCAAAACTTTATGCTGAGGTGAAGGTTGTCCGGGACGATAACAAAATTGTGGGCTACATCATTTCAGCGGTCGACGTCGTGGTGGCCGGTGCGGCCATCTTTGGTGGGACGTCATGATGTCCTCAATGACGCCGGTGGGCGTGGTGGCCGGCGCGGTGATTGTCGTAAATGGCTTTAACACGATTTCACGGGAAGCCGCGCACAACCTCCTCGGTGATAAGCAGACGGAGGGAATATTCGCTGACGGCTCGATGGAGATCGCTGAATTTCTTGGCTTCAGCCGGCAGCAGGGGCTGGGGACGTATAAGGCTGTCACACTATTCAGCGAAGTCTACGGCGCGTATGGCCTGAGACTGAAACCCGAAGCACAACGGCTGTGGTACTGGACCAGGCCCGATTTCTTCAGGAAAGTATCCGGAACGCCACGTCCCGCAATGGCGCTTAAAATTGCGGGATGGGGAGTTAAAGCCAAAGTGGCGCTTGATTTACTGACTATTGAACCTTCCGGGAAATAGTCTTCTGCAGGCGGAATGCTTTCCAGCCCAGTACAGGTGGGAAGGTCACCCAGGCAATGATCAGGACAACAAGGGAACTCATGCTCCCGGAAAGAATGTGTGTCCTGCTGCCGGGAATGAGGGTGACCAGCATAACCAGAACCAGCGCGACAGTGATCCATACCGACACCCGGAAGCGCCGTGAGAGCGCATCGATGAGATGCTGCATGGTGCCTCCGCCTGCTGCAAGCCGGCCCTGTAAATTGTCCACTTCGCTTTTGCTGAAACCTGCCTCAAGCAGCTCTTTCTCACTGATAGCCATCACGTCCTCCCTAATCAGGCGAAAGTATACTGTACCATACCAATAATCCCTAGGTGACCGGCGTAAGCATAATAAAAGAAATTACGCGGCATGAAACGTCTGCGGCCCTCCGGACAGATTTGCCTGCAGAATGAAACCCCTGCCAGGGGGAATGCCAGAGTAGGCAGCGTGGCCAGTAATAATGTTTCTGCGGGCATATCCAGGAGATGTGATAACCCGTTTAAACAAATCAGTGACAGCACGGCAGTGATGGCTGCCAGCCGCTGCACTCCGGGTGTATCGCTGCCAGAAACCGTTGCCATACTGATGGCCAGCGTTATTCCTGCCAGCCCGTAACTTGCCGGCTGCAGGGGCCAAATCATAAGGGCCAGGAGCAGATACCCGGCAAGCATTCCTTTCCGGCCGTGCCGGTACTGCAGGGCAAGCAGCTGCGTGACGCCTGCAAACACGAACAGAATGTTCAGGGCCCACCAGGGCTGTTGATTTTGGAAGGCCAGGCTGAACACCGGCTGCGTTATGACTGCCCAGATCCACAGACGATAGGCTCTCTTCTGCAGTCGTTCCGGGGTACGCTGTACGTTCATAGCCCATATAAGCGTGAACAGGGGGAAGGCCATCCGGCCAAGCGCATACATCACCGGCAAGGCTGACGACAGAAACACCGTATTGGTGTGGTCGATAATCATGGCCAGAAGTGCGAGAAGTTTGACCATATCGAGTGCAGCGGGACTGAGCTGGCTGGCGTTCCGGATAGCGGGAAGAACGTCGGGTAATGAATGATTCATGCTGTATATTCCCCTGGCGACACGCGGTTAACAGCCAGCCCTGAACATAATGCCAGAATGCCCTGCCGGTTTGCGTTGTGACCCTGACCCTGAGTTTCTCCAGAATCTTGCGCACCGCAAATTCTGATTTATCACGCAGCACGCGCATTGCACCTGCCACATCCTTATTCTGAATACAGATATTTAAAATATGAAAATCGTTCATGACACTCCCTTCCTTACTATATATATCGGCAAAGATATTGATATATTTAAATTAAGGAGTGTAATTGTTTATTATTTTACCATAGTTTGTAGGAGCAGCTTTTTATAATTATAAAACATGCTGCTGCAAAATAACTTCATATACATCTCAACCTAAACCTAAACCTAAACCTAAACCTAAACCGATTATTCCTGGCTGATATCCGAAGAGGGAGCAGGATGAAGCTTTGCATAATCTTCTCGAAGCGATTTTGCCGCGGGTTTCCAGGCTTTAGCCCACTCATCATCCATTCTTCCTACACCAACAAACTTCAGTGCGACAGCATAGGGAGTGCGCCCTTGCTGTTTTGAAAGCCACAGGATGTGATCATCAATTCTGTCATCAGGTATATCGTCGATAATGGAATGGATAACATCGAGGTCCTCTGCCAGCCACGGCTTTCCAGTTCGGGGAAACACCAGGTCCGGTTCGCGCGGTTTCTTTACCTTCTCGTTTTTGGCGATCTGTCTGGCTTCTTTCTCCGCAGAAATGAGTCGTAGTCGCTCCTTAAGCCCACCCAGTGTGGCAACCGTTTTAGTTAAATTTTCTCGCTGTTCGCGAGTAATACTTTGCTCATCACAGATCAGGTCGTTCAGGGTATCGATGAGTGCATCCACCCGATTTTCTGTTAATTTCATTTCCAGTTCTCGCTTAAGGCTACAACTCAGCATTCTATTAGATATCTATCTGATTTCGCATCCGTGTTGATCTCATAAATGCAGCCCATAGTCTCGATCACTGAGCATGGAAGCCTGATGCTAAAATGATATACTGATGTAAGAACAAATCTTACATAATGAAACGGAGGGGTTATGGCCCGTACAATGACGGTGGACGTGGGTGATGAGCTGCGTGAATTTATCGATTCCCTGGTTAAGGCCGGTGATTACCGTACCCAGAGCGAGGTCATGCGTGACGCGCTGCGTCTGCTGCGCGAGAAGCAGGCCGAATCGCGCCTTCAGGAACTGCGCGATCTGCTGGCCGAAGGGATCAGCAGCGGCGAGCCGAAACCATGGAACAAGGATGCCTTCCTGAATAATGTCAGGGCCAGGGTGGCAAATGAAAGAGATTGAGCTGACACCGAAAGCTGAAGAAGATCTGGAAGCAATCTGGGACTACAGCTTCCGACAGTTCGGGATTGTTCAGGCGGATGCGTATATCGGGCGTATAGCCGCAGTGTTAGATGTGCTGGCCATGCATGATATCGGCACGCATCGCGCAGAGCTGGGAGAGGATATCTGCTCGCTGCCGGTGGAACAGCACATGATCTATTTTGTGTCATCACATTCGATGGTTACGATCATACGTATTCTCAGCCAGTCTCAGGATACGGCGCGGCATGAACCCTGGAGATAACTGAATAGATAGAATGGCAATTAAATCAAATACTTAGTTCGTGTAATCTATCTTATGTTAAATAACCTCCATAGGTCTTTTACTTCATGGTTCACTCGTGCGGCCACAGAAACAAGCATGCTTTGCAGTTTTATATACCTCCCTTTTTTCACGTGCACACCTCACCCACCTCAGGATTGTCATAGCCTGTTGCGCCGTCTGGATAAGTTCCGAGCCGAGTATACCGAGATCACCATCAATCTCACCTGCTACTTTTAATGCCGATTGACCGCGGTGGTTTATGAGGCCTTCCTAAGATGCCTCTGTGCCTTCCCCTCAAGTTTCATCGATCTGTACATTTATCCTTCTTCTCGCAGCGAAGATCCGATGTCTGGTGGTTCCGGATCTTCACTCCCCGCCCCGGCGACCAGCGGCCACCGCAGGCCATATCTTGTGGTCAATTTCGCTTTCCTTGCGGGATGACACACCATATATTGTGTCTGACATTTCCCCTCACCCTCACATGCTCCACACCAGAAAACGCCGCTTTGCTTATTCTCTAATCATGGTACACTTCCGGAAATCGTGAAATAACGGAAAAGTCGGATCACCATGAAACGGCCATCCGGTAATTTAACACCGTTGTTATATGGCTGCTTATTATCAGGTAAGTGATTTTTACTATAAGCGATAATGAGAAGTGCAATAAATTACGTCAGGGAAAGATAGTTGCAGGTTGGGACTATTAGCGAGGAATTATGTATCCGGGAATAGAAAATGTATGGGGGGCGCTCACTGGCACCTTCAAGCATAAACATTTGTGGCTGGATTACAGAATCTGGCCATCGAAGTACCAGACAAATTTGAGGGCAACAAATTTCCCCGGGCAACCGGTGATTGTCACCGGCCCTGGATTGACTATTGCTGAATGGCTGCCTGGCTACAACTGCTGGTTCCTTGCTGACCTGTCTCAAACAGCAAGAACCGCATTCCATGAACAGTCCGATGAAATTTATCTTTGCCCGCCTTCTGATACTTATCTAGATCACAACAGTATTTATAGTGGTCTCATTTTCATGGGACTGTAACTGGTATTAAGGGAAAAATAATGGCTGGCGGGATTTCTCAATAGAGGAAGGGTTATGTGTGATTTATGCAGGGCGGACAGGAATTACTTCCATACGCCGGAATGTGTGTATGACCAGCTGGTCAGTGAGTACCCTGTGATGTGGCTGCGGGACTCGACCCGGATAGGCGCCTGCTACACCCTCCGTGAGCTGCTGTCGCCGGAAGGGATAGTGCTGGCCATACAGAACGCGCCTCCCGTGACGGGATGGCGGCTGCGTATGCGGTATAACGAGGCCACAGATGAAGAGATCGACCCGCAGCGCGGGGACTGTACCGAGCTGATCTCCAGGACGGACGCCCTGCTTGCCTTCCGGTCGCTGCAGGATGATACCGCGTCAGCTTAGACGATCGGACAACGCAACAACCCTTAACCCGGTTAACAGGAAACCAGATGAACAGAACCGATGATGAACCACAGACAGGAACGGACGAGATGGCCACCGCATTGCGCACCATGCGAAAGTACGGCAGTAATATCATCAACGTTACGCAGTTTATGGATACTAATGCTTACGTGAAATCCGATCCGCGGATGCCGAGAGCGCGGCTGCGTCGTTACCTGGGACAGTACGGCCTGCGCGGTGAGGCGCTGAGCACGGAGGTCAGACGTATCGTCGCTGGCCCTGAGCGACCGGATAACACGCTGAAAGCCGGAATCTTCTATACGTGGCCCTATGGCTGGGAGCCTGCGGATTTCACGCCGATGATGCGACGTATCTTTCGCGGAAAGCGTACCCGTCACCTGATGATGTTTGATGAACTGCCTCAGTTGTTTGGCAAATTAGGATAAGCCGGAGTGAACCGGGAAATAATGGCTGCGCAGGCAGCCGGTGAGCTCGTAGAGCAGCTGCATGACAATAGAGGCATAAAATGATGCCAGCACTGCCAGGCCATACCGGGGCTTTTTCCTCTGCTCAGTTGCCGGTGGCCATCGATTACCCGGCCGCGCTGGCACTGCGCCAGATGGCGCTCGTTCAGGACGAACTGCCGAAATATCTGCTGGCACCGGAAGTAAGTGCCCTGCTCCACTATGTACCCGATCTCCACCGCAAGATGTTGCTGGCCACTCTCTGGAATACCGGCGCGCGCATTAACGAAGCGCTGGCCCTGACACGGAGTGATTTTTCGCTGGCACCGCCCTACCCGTTCGTGCAGCTGGCCACGCTCAAACAGCGTGCGGAGAAAGCGGCCCGAACGGCCGGCCGTGCTCCGGCCGGTAGCCTGCCTCATCGTATCGTTCCGCTTTCCGATCCGCAGTATGCCCGCCAGCTGGAAATGATGGTGGCCACCCTGAAAATTCCGCTGGAGCGCCGTAATAAACGCACCGGCAGAACTGAGAAGGCACGCATCTGGGAAATCACCGACAGGACGGTCCGGACCTGGATAAGTGAAGCCGTTGATGCGGCTGCAGCCGACGGGGTGACGTTTTCGGTGCCGGTCACCCCGCACACGTTCCGGCACAGCTACGGGATGCACATGCTGTATGCCGGCATCCCGCTGAAGGTGCTGCAGAGCCTGATGGGACACAAGTCGATTAGCTCAACGGAAGTTTATACGAAGGTGTTTGCGCTCGATGTGGCTGCACGTCACCGGGTGCAGTTCCAGATGCCGGGCGATGAGGCGGTGGCCATGTTGAAGGGTAACTTTTAAGTAGTCAGTTTATATCTAATGTTACAAGCTGGCGCGCCCTTAGTTTTTTTTAAGAAACAGATAATAGGCAATTATTCCAGCACCTATATATACAAGTGCATAAAAGAGAAAGTTATTCATTTAAATCACCATTAAAATATGGCCGCATTCGCGGCCAAAGATAAAAGCTAGTAGAACTAGTTATACCTGATTTGAGAGTTAAGCACTTCTTCAATCTCATCAGATGAGATTGTGTCAATGGTGACGTCATTTTCATGCTTACAGCGCCAGCAAGTAAATTTAGCAGCGTAGGTGTAAGAGGTTAAATTGTTTTCAACTACGCCATTGTAATAACTATCAATATCTGGGTCATTATTGGCATCACACTTCTCACATAAAATTCCCATTTTATATCCTTTAAATCAAATAGTTACAGGTGATAGACTGCTACATCAGAACATCATTTCAACTATTAGGCGGAACGCGTGAACCAGGTCATGTCACCTATCACTCATATGGTATCAATCCTGCGTTTTGCCAGCCAGTAGAACAGGACGGCAACACCTTCCCAAATGAAGTAATGTTGCGGGAATGTGCACTCTTGAGAGGCAGTAGCACATCAATCATTATTTAATGATATCATGATACAATGATTTCATTTTCTTGGGTAAAAGCGATTCGATACTGTCTACAGATGTTCGAGTTGCATCCCATGATAACCAACCAGTTTCGCCATAATTTGCGTTGTACCATCTTTCCTTTACTATCCGATGCTCCTGATAATCAGGAGTATTCATCCCCCATATTTCCACAGGGATAGGTAAATGGTTATCTGTAGAAACATCAGTGAGGCAAAAATCCGCGAGATATTCATGAGTGGATGAATCATAACGTAAGGGTTTGTAAAACGATCGCTCCAGCTCGAACAGCTTTTGTTCAAACGCCCCTTCATTCAATGAATCAAGCGGTATGTAGCGATCACTTACCATCATCAGGGCCAGCTGTCTCACCTGGGCTGATTTTGCGCCAGGAACATCCGTAACAGCTATTACAAATACCTTCATACCTTTTATCCAGCCATTCACCGCAATTGGAAATCTGTCTAACGCAGACTTCCATCTGGCATCATCAAGTCCCAGAAAAGGCATGCCGGAAAAGTCACGTACAGGAAGTCGATTTAATCCATCCATGTAACTTTCAGAGAACTTTGCAAGCTCAGCAATAACTACAAGACGTTGTTTATTAACTTTCGCACGTTCGACAGTCATGCTGTTTCTTCTGCTATCGCTGGAGTTCGTGTAGGCCGGAGTGAGCAGAACGTCAGATAACTTTGTTTTGCCTGCTTCTATCTTTTCTGCCTGCTTAAACAAGTGATAACCCAGTTTGGTGGATGAACGCATACCGTCCATTTTAGGTACCCATGTGTTATAGCTGGTTGTCTCCCAGAGAAAATGTAGAAGACCAAGAATAGAAACAGTGTCGCGTTTATTGTTCCGTGAAGCATCACCAGAACGCAGAGAACTATCTATGGGACTTGACGGACCGGTTACCTGCAACGGGTAATCAAGCTTAATATTGATTGTTCCATCCGGCTTCTCTTTCAATGCGTCCTGTGTATAACACCCCTGCGGCCCTTCAGGACTGAGGCTACTATAGAATCTGCAGTCCTCTCTGTGTTTTATACCCGTGAGTGGGAATCGAGCTAAATGATGTTTCTCCACTCTGAGCCTCACAGAGAGTGGCAATTCTTTACCCGTACATAAGCAAGCGGCATATGAATTACAGTCTCGCGACTTTTTAAGAGCCACCTGGAACGGTGTCGTATTCGATGAATCATCCTGCCTGTCGCCACCAAAATAAGCAGGCGCAGAGTTATCTCCAAAGTAGATTTTCAATGTGTACTGTTTCATAAACTATCCTCGCGCACTTAATCATGAAATCATTACATCATGCTTTCATTGTTTGATAATGTATTACTATCAGTCAGTTACGTAAATCACGCTATAATTATATCATTAAATCATGATTTCATCTTGTTAAGTTGTTCGATTTTGGGCAATATGAGAAGTGGGATGTATGTGTTTAATGAAATCATGATTTAATGAAGGTGGTATATATGGGAAAGGTTATATCGATCGTTGGTCAGAAAGGCGGAGGTTCAAAAAGTACCAAAGCCAGAACACTTGCTGTTGGGTTTACTGAAGCTGGATGGAAGACTCATCTGGCGGACATAGACACGAAGCAACAAACCTCTCTGAAGTGGACAGAACGACGCGAGAACAATGGTCTAAGCCAAATTGACTGCGCTCTTTACCGCCGGGTAGATACAGCTGTCAAAATGAAAGATAGCTGCCATTTGCTTATCATCGATGGTCGTCCTGCAGCAGAGACAACATCACTGGATGTGGCTGATGAATCTGATCTCGTTATCATAACCACTGGGACCACAATTGATGATCTGGAACCCTCTCTGGAACTTGCCCGCGAATTGATTAAAAAGGGCATTGAGAAAAGCAAAATCGTATTCATTGTCGCAAAGTCACCATCTCAGTCACAGGGCGAAAAAGCTCAGGAGACTATCAAGGCGTGGGGCTTCAAAGTTCTCAATACAATCATTCCATTCAAAACCAGTTACGGTGAGGCTCTGGATGCGGGGCGTGCCCTCCATGAAACTCCTTTCAAATCCTTAAACGAAACAGCAAAACAAATGATCGAAGAAATTCATGATATCATTAATTCATGATAGCATGATTTAAAGATTTCATTATTTTGGATATGAGGAGTTCTATGAAAGCCCCAGGAAAATCAATAAAACTTGCGCCTCCTAAGGAGGATGAGCCAACTCTGGATGTTACCGGAAAGGGAGCTGCGCCGGATTCGTCGGTTAAACCTATCCAAATCAAAGTGCCGGTATCTAAGCATAAAGAGATGAAAGCTTACGCGGCAGAACAGGGAATATCGATGACAGATATGCTCCTTGCAGGATATGAAAT
Source organism: Enterobacter sp. JBIWA008 (assembly GCF_019968765.1). Taxonomy (NCBI): domain Bacteria; kingdom Pseudomonadati; phylum Pseudomonadota; class Gammaproteobacteria; order Enterobacterales; family Enterobacteriaceae; genus Enterobacter; species Enterobacter sp. JBIWA008. The sequence continues at coordinate 11,120 of NZ_CP074152.1, forward strand.
GTATCGCAATAAAATGAAATGATGAAATCATGATTTCATTTCCAGGTTAACCACTCAGACCCCCGCCTTCATGAAAGGATGAAATCATTATTTCATCCTTTCATCTAAGTATATGCACTCTAATCGCCTGTCACCTCGCTTACTAAAAAGTACAAAGCAACTTAATGATTGCATGAAAGCATGAAAGCATGAAAGCATGACTTCATGCTTTTTTTTAATGGCTGCTACAGATTTTCTTATCTAGTCATATCTCTTTGCCGCACAGCTGGGACTCAAGATTAATCTTTGCAGACTCCGGCCGCAGATCATTCAGCCATAGAATCGGTGTTCTATGGGAAACAGGTCAACTTTGTAGCCCCCCGGAATATGGGAAACAGGTCAACTACACAGACATCCCGGAATATGGGAAACAGGTCAACTTTGCGGACGGCCCGTAATGTGGGAAACAGGTCAACTTCGCAGACGGCCCGGACTGTGGGAAGCAGGTCAACTTCGCAGACGGCCCGGACTGTGGGAAACACATCAACTTCGCAGGCGGCACGAACTGTGGGAAACAGGTCAACTTCGCAGATGGCCCGCATTGTGGGAAACAGGTCAACTTCGCAGACGGCCCGGACTGTGGGAAACACATCAACTTCGCAGACGGCACGAACCGTGGGAAACAGGTCAACTTAATAACTGGCCGGGACTGTGGGAAAGAAGTCAACTTAGAGGGCAGCCCGAACAGTGGGAAACAGGTCAAGTTCGGCATGTAATGTGGGAAATACAGCAAGTTTAGTATCCCCCCAAAAGTAATAAACAGTCCAAGGGGGGATATAGGATAAATTTCAGATTATTGTTTTTTATCAAGAAAATTAAACAGTAAGCGACCATCTTCTTCGGTTGTATAACTTACCTTTAAGGGCGTCTTCTCATTAATTTTCTTCAGCGCAGGTTCCAGGAAGGTACGTTTCATTTCCGCAATATTGTTCTTCTGCGAGGTTGGAAGCATAAACCTTTCACATAACCAGTCATGTGTGGTGATCCAGACACCAGTGCTCCGGAACTGACACAGGCTTTCATAAAGCCGGATGACACGAACACTATTGAGCTGGCCGCAGTCATAGAGAGAATAGGTTGTGAACTGGGAGGTTAAGCCAACAAGGAATGGCATGACCTTGTAGTTAAACTCAATCTGCCAGGAACCCCGGCCTCTCTTCATTCCTGCTTCAGCAAGCCAAGGACGTTTAACTTCTTCAAACTCACCTTCTTTTGGATAGAAGGTAACCGTTGATTCGCCCAAAGCATTTACCCCAGCCTTTACATCACGACTGGCGACAGACGTAGCGACATTGAAGTATTTGACGTAATCGGAAACGCTAATTTTGAAGAGAGGTAATACGTCAGAATCATCATCCTGACTGTCGTTGAAATAGGCCTGCATAAGGCATAACCACAGCACACGTTTTGCCTGAAGAGGCAAGTAATATGCGGCTTCGGTCAATTCGTTAGATTGCTTTATACTGGCGCGTTTTTTAAACGTTTTAGTAGCTGGCAAGAGTGCTTGAGTATCCATTCCAAGGCCTATGGGTAAATTATTATTCACCCATAATGACAGTGAAAACAGAAATTGCAAGCTATCACGTTACTTATCCACCGGGAAAATATGCAATTTATCCACAAGTGGATAATTGAGATCTAAACTTGACCTGTTTCCCATAGCTTGTTGATGCATATCCCATAGCTTGTTGCTATGGAACCCACAGATACGTGATTAATTACCCATAATATGTTAACCAGTTGCCCATAATGAACTCCTCTCAGGGCGCGCTGCATGCGGCTTTCAGGCTCCCTAAAAGGAGTAAAATAAAGAAAAAAGAATTAAAAAAGACTTTATAAAAATATGTCCGTGGATAAGTGGATAAACCTGAAAGAGCGAACCATTAGACTCCGAGCGTAAGCAGAACTTGTCCGTGCAGTTCCCTGGTGCTTCCTCGCTCACTCGCGGGCTTCGCCCTGTCGTTCGGCTGCGGCGAGCACTACTGGCTCTCTCTGAAAGGCGTAATTTAACCGATCCTCGCTATGGGGATATCTTTCCAGCGGGTAGTGTACGCAGGGGAGAGCATATCGCGTTTCATTTGCCATGCAGGCGCAATCCCTCGTCCTGCAAACCAGACCTGTCCCAGACCGGAATGATTAATGCCATCGAGAACCTTCATCAGCTCAGCGCTGTGAGGACGTGGCGGACGTTCGTCGAACAGCTGCAGCTTCGAAACGCCGGAGCCGGTGAAGTCATTCAGCATTACACCGGCTTTGGCATACCGGTGCCCATCCTTCCAGATACGCTCCAGAGCCGTTGTGGCGGCCGCAATAATGTCCCGGGTATCCTGAGTGGGAGTAAGCAGTTTCTCCGTGGCCACGTTGCCGTAGTAAGGCTCTTTAACGGCGAACGGGGACGTTTTGATGAAAACGGAAATATGCCGGCAGTACTGGCGCTCTTTCCGCAGCTTTTCAGAGGCCCGCTCTGCGTACTGACAGACAGCCTGGCGGAGCGAATCGTATTCAGTGACTTTCTCGCCAAAACTGCGGCTGCAGACAATCTGTTGTTTCGTAGGCGGGGCTTCCTCAAGCGACATGCAGCTTTCCCCGTTCAGTTCGCGCACCGTTCGCTCGAGAACGACGGAGAAATTTTTCCGGATGAAGGCCGGGTTCGTCAGGGCCAGATCTAGCGCGGTCCTGATGCCAAGAAGATTGAGCTTGCGTGCAATACGGTTTCCCACGCCCCAGATCTCTTCGACCGGCTGTAGTGAAAGCAGTTTCCGCGTTCGCTGAGGATTCCCCCTGGTCAGGGCGAGCACGCCACGAAACTGTTTCCACTCCTTTGAGGCCCACTGGGCTGATTTTGCCAGGGGTTTGGTCGGACCGGCACCCACGCCGATGGTCAGACGGGTACAGTCATACACGTGCTGGCGCAGCTGCCGGCCAAAGTCCTCCAGGTCCATGCAGTGCTCAACGCCGGTCAGGTCGAGGAACATCTCGTCAATCGAATACTGTTCCACCCTGGGGGCCAGCTCCTCCAGGCAGTTCATGACGCGCGCTGACATCGAGGCATAAAGTTCATAGTTGCTTGAAAACGCGTATATTTTTTCCGGGTACTTTTCGTTTTTCATCTGAAACCACGGCGTGCCCATTTTGATCCAGGGCTTTGCCTCGGCACTTCTTGCGATGACGCAGCCATCGTTATTACTGAGCACCACAACCGGCTTTCCTTTCAAATCAGGGCGGAAAACACGTTCGCAGCTGGCATAAAAGCTGTTCACATCGGCCAGGGCAAACATCAGTACATCTCCCTCGGGCGGTGGATGATGTGCGTGACGACGCCAAAGATATCCAGATCGTCCGGGTCGGGATAAATCGGCGACCAGGCGGCGTTCATTGGCTGCAGCGTCAGTCGTGGCGTCAGCAGAAGCCGTTTAACCGTAAACTCCCCCTGCACGCTGGCCACAACAATATCGCCGTGCCGGGGCTTCTCTGCACTGTCCACAACCAGCAGATCGCCATTGTAAAGGCTGCCGTCGGACATGCTGTCACCGCTGGCACGGAGATAGTAAGTCGCGCTCGGGTGCCGTATGCAGTAATCATGGAGATCCAGGTCGGACTCGACATAGTCAGCGGCAGGGCTGGGAAAACCGCAGCTGGCCAGGTCTGCAAACAACGGATGGGCCTGTGGCGGGAGTGCTTTCCCGGTGCTGAAAAGCTGCAGTTTCATCTTTCCTCCTGACGTCTAAATATACTGGTTATGCATACAGTATATTTAACAGCGCGAGGATAATCCAGATCACCAGCTTCATGAACAGGGTGAGTAACCTAAGTTACTCAAAATGCTATTTATTCTCATTGTGAGATATTTAAATTACTCACAATGAGAAATAAGGCTTTTGTTTTGCCATTTTGCTCTTATAATATGTATCAAATTGAGTTTAATTAACGGAGCATAATGATGAATATTTACTGCGATGATGGTTCAACTAATGTTAAGCTGGCATGGTTTGAAGGAAACGAGCTGCAGACCCGGGTTTCAGCTAACTCCTTCCGGCATGGCTGGAAAGTGGCGGAATTCAGTGCCGCAACGTTCAACTATCAGGTGGGCACGCTGAAATACACCTGGGACAGCGTCAGCCGGGATGCCATCCCGACGACAAACGTGGAATACCAGTACGGTGATCTCAACCTGCTGGCCGTGCATCATGCCCTGCTGAACAGCGGACTTGAGCCGCAGCCGGTGAGCCTGACCGTGACGCTGCCCCTGAGCGAGTATTATGACGGGGACTGCCAGCGGAACGAGGAGAACATCCGACGCAAACGGGAAAACCTGATGCGTGAGCTGGTTCTGAATAAGGGCAGGGCATTTACCGTAACGGACGTGAAGGTGATGCCGGAATCACTGCCGGCGGCGTTCTCCCGTCTCGCCGAGCTGAAGCCCGGACCCGCTGAGACCACACTGATTATCGATCTCGGCGGAACCACGCTCGATGCCGGCGTGATTGTCGGACAGTTTGATGATATCAGTGCGGTACACGGCAATCCGTCTGTCGGCGTGTCACAGGTCACCCGCGCAGCTGCAGGCGCGCTGCGGGCTGCAGACAGCGAAACCAGCGCGCTTATTGCTGACACGGTCATCCGCAACCGCAATGATCGTCAGTATCTGCAGCGAGTGATCAACGATGCCGGAAAAATTGACGATGTTCTGAACAAAATTACAGAGGCAATCACTTCCCTGGGCGCGCGTGTCACCAGTGAGCTGACGGCCTTCAGGAACGTTAACCGGGTATTCCTGGTCGGGGGAGGGGCATCCCTCATTGAAGAGGCTATCCGTCAGGCCTGGCCTCTGGCTCCTGACCGTATCGAGGTTATAGGCGATCCGCAGCTGGCGCTGGCCAGAGAGATTGCCCTTTACAATAAAGAGGACTAAACGTGCCGGACGGCCAGTATTCTTTCTATCTTCACAGCGACGATCGCACCGACATCGCGGCGATGGCGACCATCAGCACCATCTCACAGCCCCTGCGCGGTGACTTCATCCGGACCGCCGCCACCGCCGGGGCGGTGATGTACCAGACGGATGCCCGTTTACCGGCGCTGATCCCGGTGTTCTTTGACGGGCATCTGAGCGCCATCCGGCTTTGTGCCGTGATGGCCCTGGTCTCCGGCACCTGGTCTTCACTCTCAGGACTTCCTGATGAGCCTGATGGTGGCGTGGCGGCTCTGGCCATGTCACCGGAGACGGAATACCAGCGCCGGCGTTACACCCTGACGCTTCAGGATGACCGGAGCAGTGAACGGGTTGAGCGTGTGCTGACGGGCGTGTCATCCCGCCTGCGCGGAGAGCTGCTGAGAAACCTGATTATCACCGGTCTGGCCCTGCATACGACCGCACCGGAGCTGCCGCGTCTGCTGGCCAGCATGCCGGTACCGCCCGGCACGGTCAGCGAGCTGCAGGTTCTGGTTCAGCAGATGGCCGGTACGGCTGACGTGAGTATGGCTGCAGTGCCGGAGAAACCAACAGAGCCTGCCGCACCGGTATCCGGTGAAGCGACCAGGATAAAGAAAAATATGCAACGGGCGTTCGGAGACTAAAACATGTCAGTGATTAAACAGAAGGCAGAGCAGTGCATTCATAACTTTCTGCGTGCCCGGAACGTGCCTGAATCTCAGTGGCCGGATCTGGTCAAAAAGACCGGCAGGGGAATGATACTGGCAGGCGTGGCCGTTGTGGTTCCCGGCGTTCTGGTTGATAACATCTCCCTGCCGGTGACAATTGCGATGCAGGTCTGCTACGCCTCACTGATCGGCCTCGGGGTTCTCCTGGCGTTTGACGATAAAAAGCCGAAGAACCGATCCTGACAGGAACATCATTCAGAATGGTAACCAGACAGCCCGGGAGGGACTGATGCAAAAGGTTAAGAGAGCGGGGGGGACGCTAGGGGAGGCCAGCAAGCTGTTGAACTGTCAGGAAAAAATGAGATGAACACAATGAGGAGGACAAATGAAGTGTAATACTGCAATTTTGTTTGTGGCGCTCACACTGGCAATACCCGGTGCGGTGAATGCCGGAGGTTCATATCTGGTTCTTAACCAGCAAAAGCAAAAGGAACGTGAAGACCAGTTCGAAGCCGTGGAACGTAATGCTTTGGCTCAGCCAGATGCATGGAAAGCATATCTACAGGTGTCTGACGCAGTGCCTGCTGATGCCCCCATCATGCTGCAAAACCGCTACCGCAGCCTCGCCATTTCACTGGCACTGAAGGCTGCAATGGCCTGTTCCCCAGACGCTCTCAAGCTCCTCGGGCGTAACGACGTGATAGAGTTTCGCGTACTCCGATCATCGTTAGTCTCAGCCTGCAAAACAGCTAAATAAGTTTCGTGCCAGCTGCCCACTTCCAGATTCCAATCTTCGGCTGGCATTCTCTCAATCCTGTAAGGGGCGCTGAAAAAAAGGACACCATCCGGGGAGGGGTGTCCTGAAGCCATGCAATTCGTTACAGGTGAAAACCCTTAAGATGTTTTCAGCGCTGATAATCACACAATCACTTCACACTTTCACCTGCCATATATCCGACTCAAAAAAAAGACGTCTCCGGTCGGGGACGTCCTGAAATCAAAGGCACACATGTAAGATAACGGCGCGAATCCATTATCAGTGTGCATTCTGCCATACCCTGTCTGACTCATCAGCTACCAGAACCGGTAACAAAGGATGTCGGTTCCCTCCGCCTTATTGCCGCCAGCCGGCGGCGTGTTCAACGCCGTGCCTTCACGCTAACCCGGCCGCTGTGGTCGCAAGGGTTCACGTTGTCTCCGTCCTCACCCGTTCGCACCTTTCACGGTGCATTCAGCCCGTGAAAGGCTTGCGCTGCGGCTTGCGGCGTCGCCCCTGCGCCCTCCGCTTTTCGCCGGGTTTTTGTGGCGGCACGGCGCAAGAGGGTGCCGCATATCAGAGAGGAGTGTGTCTATGTCCCGTTTTATTCTGGGTGACTGCGTGCAGGTGATGTCCCGTTTTCCGGCGCGTGCCGTCGATTTTATTCTTACCGATCCACCGTACCTGGTTGGCTATAAGGACCGTACCGGCCGCACCCTGGCCGGGGACAACTCTGCCGAATGGCTCCAGCCCGCCTGTCATGAAATGTACCGCGTGCTGAAAAATGACGGCCTGATGGTGAGTTTCTATGCCTGGAACCGCGCGGATCTGTTTCTTAATGCGTGGAAAACGGCCGGTTTCCGGGTGGTTGGCCATATCGTCTTTGCCAAGAGCTACGCCTCAAAATCGACGTTCGTGGGTTACACCCATGAGAGTGCCTACCTGCTGGCAAAGGGAAGGCCGCAAACCCCGGACCGTCCCATCCCGGACGTGATCCCCTGGAAATACACGGGCAACCGACATCACCCGACGGAGAAGCCGGTGCAGAGCCTGCGGCCGCTGATTGAATCGCTCACGCGTCCGGGGGCTATTGTCCTTGACCCGTTCGCCGGCAGCGGCTCCACCTGCGTGGCCGCCGCCGAAGCCAGCCGCCGCTATATCGGGATCGAGATGCTTGAGCAGTACCACGCCGCCAGCGTTCGACGTCTGGCACAGGTTGAACGGGCAAGAAGGATGCCGGCGGCCAATGACGGCGCGTTTTACCCCGACTATCCGGAGGCGGCATGAACTACCCGGGCCTTGAACACCTGCGCGCGGACGTGGCCGCGCTCAGCAATGCCATGTGTGACGTGCGGATGCTGCTGAACCGCCTCGAATCGCAGCACCGGCACGACGCGGCAACGCTTACCGAACGTATGGCTGCGCAGACTCTGCGCCGGATCAACACCCTGCTTCTTGAAGCCTACCGCGAAGCCCTGGTGCTGGACGAAACCTTTCAGGACTGACTGACCCTGCCGGGCTGATGCCCGGCCTGTAGCCCCTTACAAGAGAGAACAAACGATGTACGGAACCCGCGAAGAACTTTGTGTACAGCTTGAAAACATGTTCACGTTTGACGAACCCCTGGTCCTGCTGGTCTGGACGGAAGAGGGGATTAGCGTGGCCTGCCGTGAAGCCCAGCCAGAACCGGACGGGGCTGAAATCCGGAATCTGATGAAGGCGATCGGCGAAATGAAAATGACGCAATACCGCCAGGAGGGGGTAAATAATCTGACTGTCAGCGATCTCCTGGCCCGTCAGCGGGAAGTGGCAAACCGTCAGGTGAGTGTTCCGGCGGTACTCCTGTCCCGCGTTCTGCGTAACTATGAATGTGAGCTGGAAAACCGGATCGGTATGGCCTGGGAAGCCGGGCGGCAGGAGCCTGAATCCGTCAGGAATGAGCTGAAGGACGTTCACGCATTACAGGAGACGCTGGCCGCGTAAGGGAAAGAGCCGGGGTAACGCCCCGGCAACCGGTGGACATCCACAGCGAAAAGGATGTCAGTGCCTTCCGCTTCTATCCGCCGCTGCCCTCCGGGCCACGTCGGGACAATGAAACTCCCCTGAAGCTCCGTGCGGTGACGGCATGCGCCGTGACTTCACTGTAGCCCGGCCGCATCGGCCACAAGGGTTCGCTGACGCCTCCGTCCTCACCCGTTCGCACCCTTCACGGTGCATTCAGCCCGTGAAGGCTTTGCGCTGCGGCTTGCGGCGTCGCCCCTGTGTCCTCCGCTTTTCGCCGGTCTGTCGTGTCGTCACGGCGATGCCGGAACCGAGAATATGTTAACCGTGGAGGATCTATGAACCAGACCGTGACCTGTGATGCTGTTCGTCTTGAGGGTGCGCAGCGCCTGACTTTCCTGCCTGATTTGTTTGGCGGCGATTTTATGACGTCCGAGGCATCCGTGTACGCCTATGCCCAGCGTTACTGCCCTGAGTATCAGGGGGGATTCTGGCAGTTTTACCGGCTGCCGGAAGGCGGCGGATATATGGCGCCTGACGTGGAGAGCCTGACCCTGTGCAATCCGGACAGGGAGCCCGTCACATCGCGAACAGCGCCTGTGGTTACGCAAGTCGTAACTGAAAATCACAGCACGGTGACAGACACTGTCACCGAAGACAAAAAAGAGAACGTCGTTTCACTTCGGTCTTCTCCTCCTTCAGTAACTCGTCAAAAAGAGACTGCGCCCCTCAAACCGGAAATACCTGCAGCACTGCAAAAAATCCGCAGCAGAACCCAGCTGGATGCTCCCTCCGAGCCAGCTGCAGTCGGCGCACTGGGGATGCTGAAACGGCGGCTCAATACCGGAGCCACCTCAGGCGGAGGCGAAGATCAGGCCAGCGAGAATGCGGGCGAATCAATGAACCTGGATATGAAGGTGACGGCACTGCCTGACGGCGGCCTGAGTCTGACGACGGCAGGGAAGTCAGTGACACCGCAGACCCAGGATGAAGCCCACAGCACCCACCGTCAGCTGGCGCAGGAAGAAGAGAACATTTTACTTCACCGTCACGCGGACGACCCGGGTTACGACGAAAACGACCATCACTATTACGAGAGAGAGCATGACCTATGATGTCTGTCGCCCCAGTAGCGTCAGCCGGTGAGGCTGCAGGCTACTACAGCAATTCCGATAACTACTATTTTCTGGGGAGCCTGCAGAGTCTCTGGATGGGGGAAGGTACAAAAGAGCTGGGTCTTGAGGGCAATGTTCGTGGCGATGATCTGACGGCCGTGCTCGAGGGCCGCCTGCCGGACGGCTCACGGCTTGGCAAGGAGGTTAACGGACAGCACGTCCACCGCCCCGGCCATGACCTGACTTTTTCCGCCCCCAAAAGCGTGTCCATTCTGGCACTCATCGGCAACGATAAAGAAATGGTGGAAGCACATAACCATGCCGTCCGCGTGGCGGCCGGCTATGTGGAGAAGCTCATCTCGGCCCGCGACACGAAAGACGGCGTTACGTCCATCGTACACACCGGCAAGATGGTGGCGGCCGCCTATACGCATGATACCTCGCGCAATCTTGATCCGCAGCTGCACACCCATCTCCTGATTGCCAACATGACGGAGTATGCGGGCAAATGGAAAGCTCTGGCCACGGACTATATCCATAACGCCGGCTTTATCGAAACCGTCATGAAGCACCAGGTCACCCTCGGGAAAATCTATCGCAGCGCGCTGCGCGAGCGGGTTGAAGCGCTCGGCCATGAAGTGGAAGAAGTAGGCAAGCATGGGATGTGGGAGATCAAGGGCGTTCCGGAAGAAGTCAGGGACGAATATTCATCACGGGGCCGGGAAATTCAGGGGGCCGTGGGGGCTGAAGCCACGCTGCGCAGCCGGGATGTGGCCGCCAAAGACACCCGCAGGGCGAAAGTTGACCCTTCACGGATGCGCCTGATGGAGCGCTGGCTGGGCCAGATGAAGGAGAAGGGATTTGACCTGAAGGCGTATCAGGAGAGCGTGGTGCCGCGTGATGCAGGTCTTCGTGAGACCGCGCCTCAGCCGGAGCGAGGTCACCAGGCTAAGCCGGTTCCAGCCGGGCCTGAACAGGCTTCTCTGCAGACGTCGTCCACGGCAGAAAAGAGCGTCGACACACCTGCTCAACCCGCAGAACGGGAGAGCCAGTCCCGTCAGCCAGTACCACAACAGACTGACACGCTGAGTCAGCCGGCACAGACCGGTCCCGAAAAGACACCGGCGACCAGGAGCTTACCTGCCGCGCAGCTGGACACTGAAATACCCCGTCCGGAACTGACTGAGGCTGTCCGGCTGGCCATCTCGCAGCTCAGCGACAGTAAAACGCGCTTCACCTTTGGCGAGCTGATGATGACCACCGCTGAGCTGAGTGAACGGCTGCCGGAGATTAAGGATATTCGTGTGGCCATTGATGCAGCGCTGAAGGACGGCATGATTGTGCCGCTGGACAGTGAGAAAGGGGTTTTCACCTCCCGTATTCACCTGCTGGATGAACTCTCGATCCAGGCGCTGAGTCAGGAGCATCTCAAATCCACAAAAGTCGTCAGTTTCACCCGCCCGGCGCAGTACGCGCCGGCGGCGCTTGAAGTTGTGGAGGCCGTGCTGAACGGACTCACCGATGGCCAGAAAAAGGCGACCAACCCGGATGCGGATGTGATCGCCAGGGTCAGAGGTGAGGAAAACACCGATGGACAGGAAATAAAAGCCGCTGCAGGCGTCAGAAGCGAGCTGGAAGGTGCTGACAAGACCGCTGGTGAACAGTCGCGGGCATCGCGTGTGATTGCAGATCTGGCAAACGCTGAACGAGACATGCTCAGGGCGGCAGAAAATACTGAACGCGGCCGCATGCCGGAGCGTGAAGAACAGACCCTCACTCGAACCATTCAGAAAGAACGTTAATCCCCCTTTTAATCATGAGAATCAGGCTATGAAAGCAAACAAATTAGCAGCATTAATAGTTACAACATACATTGGCTTTATTTCAATGGTACACGCTTCGGCCCCTCAGCCCTTATTCAGCCCGGAGCAGGAGGCACGTATCGGCGAAATCGCTGCTGACTACCTGGTGTCGCACCCGGAGATACTGGTGACGGTCAGTGGTAAGCTGCAGGAACAGCAGGAGACACGTAAGCAGAAGATGTTTGCACTCAGCGTGATGGAGAATCAGGCGAACCTTCTGCATGATCCGGACACCCCGGCTTACGGGCCTGATAATGCAAAGGTCGCGGTGATTGAATTCTTTGATTACCAGTGCGTGTTCTGCAGCCGCTTCGCGCCGGAGCTGGAGAAGGTCATGAAAGCGCAGCCTGACGTCCGCTACCTCTTTAAGGAGTGGCCAATATTTGGTGGTCGCTGGGAAGCTTCACTTCAGGCTGCACAGCAGGGGCTGACGGTCTGGCAACAGAAAGGGCCGCAGGCCTATGTCACCTATCACAATGCCATCTACGCCACCGGCCATAATGAAGGCAAACTGACGGCGCAGGATATTCACGGAGCAGCGGCGAAGGCGGGACTGGCCGCCCCAGCTCCTGGCGACCATACCGCGTCCCTTGAGAAAAACAGTAACCTGGCAGAGGCGCTGGGACTCACCGGAACGCCGGGGATCATCGTCATGCCCGTTAGTGGGGCGACTCCCGACACCATCACGGTTTTCCCGGAAGCCGTTACCGCTGAAAGACTCCAGGCAGCAATCCGGAAAGCCTCACGCGCACAGTGACCCCGATCCTGTAGATTGTCTCCCGCCAGAGACTGATCTTCAGATTCCGCGCGTAAATGCCATCTTCCCGTTCCGTTCTCCTGCGCTTCCTCGATCAGGCCTGCCGGCCTGATACTGGGGCGAGCGCTGCCGGTTATAGTCCCTTAAGGACAATTAAGGTTAAGTTTGGAAGCCCGACGCGAGCATGAAAGTGTGGACGGAAAACTACCGGCCATCCAGCTGTTCCAAACCACCCCGGTTCAGAAGTAGAAGCAGGATAACCGGCAAGGCTCACTTTAACTGAAGTAAACCAGTGACGCCATTTCAGACTAAATACTAATCTTTTATCACTCAATCTTATGGGACATTGAACTTAAATGTCGTGAACCACAGCGAAACAGTACATGGATGAGCTAGGTATAGTTAGTATGTGATTTTTTGCAAAAAGTGCTTTCCACGCATTTTACGCATAAAAATTTTTATATGGTTTAAACGCCGTAGAAAGCTCTCAGAGCGATTTTCTGTCTTTTGTAACGGGAATCTTGTTTTACAACTGATGTTGTTTCCTAGAGCCACTGGTTGCAAATACAAGCATAATACAAAGCATTCATGGAACAATGATGTTTAATGAACAGCAGTGAATAGCTATGAATAGGAGTGAGCTTGCGGGGAGTTGTTAGCCACAATAGTATAGTAATCATCAATACTAACCAGACAGCTATTCGTTATGGGTTGGATGGTGTATTGAGACCGGATGGTTACAGGGTTTCAGGTAACTGAATCGCATCCCGCAGCCAGCGATGGTTCGGCCAGTTCCGAAGTAATTGCGACCTGCCCCGTTCATTGATTCGTCATTGATTCGTCATTGAATGGCTGAGGCCCCCGAAAGGGGGCCGCCTCTTTCAACGTCTGTCCTTCCGCCTGTTGCTTGCCTCTTTGGGTTTACCCGAGTTCCGTGGTTTTTTGTCTGTATCCATAGCCACTTTGAACAAACTTAATGGCTTATTAGGTATGACTACCCCAGGAGCTCCAGGGCCTGTACGAACGAAGAATGCTGACAAGATATGCATCCTCAGCAAGCGGTTCTCTTTAAAAAACGCCACACAAATTTTATAGGGCTCTACCTGTTGGGTGGCGCTGTTCATCATATGCAATGTGAAATACTTCTCAACATCGGTGTGATAAAGCGACATTGTTGGGAGGTTTACGAGGATATTGCGGATCTGTTTCGATGCTTCATAACGTTCCAGGCAGATGTTTTTCTCTTCCCTACCATCTTTGTAGAGAACGGGTATATTGTATGCCGTCTCCTCTTTTGCAAAACAGTGAAGCCCATAAGTTACTACGAACGTATAAGTGGCTTTTTCACCTTTGAAGGTGACTTCATGTGCATCAAGATGAGACAGAGAGAACGTGTTTCCACCATGCTCGAAGGGTGGCCAACTCTGAACGGAATCAATATGATATTTTGCCACTTTACGCCTCGTCCATGTACTAATTGCATTCTATCACCGTTCCAAAACATCCGGTAATTTGTATTTCCAAACAACAATAAGCCATTGATTTAAATAATTTTTTGTAAAGTGAAATACTTGTTTTGACTTAGTGTCAGTGGATTTATGGTTACAGTTAATGGAATAGTTCGTAACAGGGGGAGTATTCTTTCATCTCCGCAAAGTAAGGAGATGCTATGAAACCTCAAGACTCCAGCTAAGAGGTAATATGGAATAACTGGGTGTATCGCGTTACCGGGCAGAATTCTGCATATTATTCCCAACCCCCATGCAATCTGATTCGCATCATTAACTTAATAACTTAATAACTTAATAACTTAATAACTGTCAGATCAGGTCAAGGCGATCGCGGGCCGTGCGCAGGCGCGCTTCGCCGCGGCGATCGTACTGCTGGGTGGTGGTGACGCTGGCATGCCCCATCGCGTCCTTTACCGTGATGAGATCCTCGCCGTTATCCAGCATGGCGGTGGCAAAAGTTCGCCTTAAATCGTGCGGGGCGCATTTTGCAATCCCCGCCTGGCGCTGGCGGACCTGCAGGACGTGATACACCGCCTGGTCGGTCAGCCGGTCGTTCGTCAGGGTGTCAAAGCGGCGGATACGGGTGAACAACGGCCCGTCTTTTTCTCCCCGTACGTCATCGATCCACGTCCTTAGCCGCTGCCAGGTGCCGGCCGGCATATAGGCCAGCCTCTCCTTGTTGCCCTTGCCCAGCACCCGGAGCGCCCGCTCATCTGTGACAACGTCACTCAAATCCAGCCCTACCGCCTCCGAACGGCGCAGGCCGCAGCCGAGAATGACGGCCTGCATCGCCGCATCACGGATGCCGATACTGGAACCATCAGTTTCACAGGCTCCAAATAGCGCCCGGATCTCTTCATTCGGCAGGGCCCGGCCGCGGGGCAGGCGGCTGCCGCGCAGGTTGCGCACCGCCCGGATGTGCTGGAAGCTTTCCACGTCCATCAGCTTTAGCATCCAGGCTTCCTTCGCCACCCCCTTAAGTGCCGAAAGATAGGTGTTGACGGTCGCCGTGGCCCGGCCGGTGTCGCGCAGCAGCTCGGTCACGGCCATCACGTGATGACGGCGCAGGCTGCCCCAGCTGCAGGACTCCAGGGACGCGGCGCCGAGCAGGCCGGCGACAATACCGAGGAACGATGCCATCGTCTGCCGGCTGCGGGGGGAATTGAGGGAAAGCAAGTAGGCCCGGGCGGGACTGACCGGAGCATTCTCACCGGACAGCGCCGGCAGGAAATCCACATCTGAGGGAATAGCCACCGGCGACGGGATCAGCTCTGGTTCATCGTCAGGCATCAGTGTCATCAGGGCTCCGTCCAGGCCGGAAAGCCTCCGGCGCGCTGCGTGAAAAATCAGGGGAAATGATTCTGTAACAGCGTACCGCAGAGAGTCTACTTTTTCAAACGTACATTTTAATAAGTAAATAATCAGCAAAAGACAACGTACTTTTTACTCATCGAACCAACGAGAGGTAAAAGGTGTAACAACAAAGCGAACATTACAAAATAGCTATAAACGCGCCACGTGATGTGACTGTCCAGAGTAACTACATATCGATTGAGCAGTTTAGATTGAATCTAGCATCTTTATTCATAAAAAGAACACCCTTGTATAAACTTATGAAAAAACATCAACTCGATATGGGAAGTATTATAGACATAACTGTGAAAGCTGAACTACTATTATCAGTGATATAATATTTTTAACAATTATGAAAAGGTAAACAGCATGAAGATGATAGATAAAACAATAAGTCAGTTTATTGATTATTATAGCGCAATAAATATGCGCCCTCCTCATATACTCAATGAGATATATCACCCTGACGTAATTTTAACTGATCCTTTCGGGTGCTATTACGGTTTGAATAAATTAAAAAAAGCGTTGTCTCCGCTGGTGTTAAACATTAATGTACATTATCTGCTAACAGATGAACCACTGAAAAATGATCGTTCTTTCGCCATAACATGGACATTATACTGGTCACATCCAGTGTTAACGTTCAATGCAATTGAAGAACTAAATGGCTGCACATACGCATGCATATATAAAGGGAAAATAATCTCACAAGAAAATTATTATGACCTAGGTGAATTTCTTTATGAAAAAATACCAATTTTAAAGTGTGCTATCAAAAAAAATCAAGATAAATCATATGGATGAAGATCCTGATGCTGCGTCCAATAGCGATCATGGTTAGTTAAATGCTTTGGAGTCAGAGCGTATAAACAGTCATATATTTGAAACAATGTTAATTTTACTTCCTATAACTTCGAATAAGGAAATATTCCACATGAGAATTAATACGTCATTCATAGACAGAAGATCAATAAATTTCTCAGGGTAATAAGGAGATTTATTAAGGCTAAGATATGTGTAATCTCTGTTTAAGTAATAAACTGATCTACTTGGTTTTATGATCTATAAAAAATGCCCCGTACTTGATTATGATCATTAGCGTGGAACACAAGTGAATGCATATTTACATTATCATATAAAAGCACCTACATCGCAACTAAAGAAAAGGGGAAATTGTACGTTCTAAACCTATAGTTGATGAAAGATCGATATACAAGTGATCCAACTGCACAATCACATGAGCCACTATGGTTGAATTGGAAGCCTTAAACTATAGGGCAGGGTCGTCTACCAGGGGGGGGTGGGCAGTCCATAAATGATTCTGAGGCGCCTAACCTGTGGTGATTCATCAAACCTATAAACCCTCTGTGAGCACCAGTACTCAAGGGTCTTACGAATCAAATAACAACACTAAATAATAGTTTTAAGTTACAAAAAAACAATTGAAGTTTTTTTTAGTGATTTACACGGGTGGGAAATAGAATTATGATTTAGATATTGAATTGTTAATATAGTGAAGTTTAATTATTAAAAATTACAGAGATAATCATAAAGGATTTTATAACTTATGTGTATTCCTGCTTACGTAAAATAATTCTGTTTATCATAAAAATATTGGTGGCGCATTAATGGGTTAAACACATTTACGTGCCAACAAATAGGAAGAAATCAACCTAGTTACAACTTACATTTTAAGCTTATTTAGTTGGCAGTTTCAAATATGAATGAAGGTTTTAATTAAAACCGGGGAATTATTAAACACAAACCTATATGGTAATTTATTAATGATGAACAACAAATTATATAAATTATTTTTGATGCTTATATTTGCCATTAGTCAAGTTTTTTTCGTATCGGCTTTTGCTGAATCTGAAATTTACCCATCAAAAATGATAAGGTTGATAGTTCCTTTTCCTCCAGGTGGTGGTGCTGATATTTCTGGTCGTATAATGGCACAGCATTTATCTCGTGAGTTGAAGGTTAAAGTTATTGTTGAAAATAAACCTGGTGCAGGCGGGAATATAGGGGCGTTTTATGTATCAAAAGCTCGTTCAGATGGTTACACACTTTTGGTAAGCACATTAGGCCCCAGTGTTACTAACAAAATAATTTATCCAAAAGCAGGATTTGATCCTGAGCTCGACCTTATCCCTGTTGCTCTTTATTCCAGAACACCGATGGCTTTAGTTGTAAATAAGTCCTCTCCATTTAACAGTGTACAAGACTTAGTGAACACTTCCAAAAATAGTGATGCAGGACTTGTTTATGGTAGTGGAGGTCGGGGCTCTACTTCACATTTGGGTATTGAGTTGTTAAAAGAGATGACTGGTATGAAACTTACCCATATCCCGTATAAGGGAAGCGCACCCGCATTGATCGATCTCATAGGCGGTCGTTTAGATTTTACGCTAGATAGTCTTCCTTCTGTAACTCCACATATTCACTCAGGCAATATAAAAATTCTTGCAGTTGCCGAAAAATGGCGCCTCAAGGATCTACCAGATGTGCCAGTTCTTTCTGAGATTCCTGATTTATATAACTATGAAGCGTCAGGATGGGTTGGTTTATTTGCTCCAAAAAACACTCCCCCTGAAGTAATATCGGTTATCGCGCGTGCTTTGACTCAGCCAGTCGATAAGATATGGATCAAGGGTAGATTAGAAAATATAGGAGCTATTTATGTTGGTGCTGACACACAGGAATTTAAAGTTTTTTTAAATAATGAAGTTAAAAAGTGGACGCCGCTTGCTGAAAAAAACAGCTCAAAATAATTTCATGTAACTCGAATGGATGGTTTGTAATATGAGTTTAAAAGTGTGTTTACCCTGGAAAAAACCTGGAAAAATAGAAAAAATTACTCGGAATGCTAAAGAGACTGCACATCTTATCGGGCATTTAGCACTATTTAATTCGCTTGAAAAGGTTTGCCGTGAATATGGCGAAGGGAAAATATCTTGCCCTCCACGCACCTATATATCCTTGCCTGAACACGGACATCTTTTTTCGATGGTTGCTAGTGCCCATGATATAACTGTACACAAACTAATCCTCGTTAATCCCAACAACCGCAAGCGAGATTTACCGCTAGTACATAGTGAGGTAAGGGTTTACGATTCAAAAAGTGGCGAATCAATATTATTACTGGATGGGCCTACAGTAACAGAAAGGCGTACAGCGGTATTAAGTGCAGTTGGTATGCGGCATCTCTGTTCTGCTCCGCCTTCTGAGGGAATGTTAATCGGTACGGGAAAACTGGCAATAAGTCACTTACAGGCATTTAATATATTGTTTCCTAATATGAGTTTTTGGATTAAAGCAACAAGTGAGGCTAAAGCTAAAGAGTTTTGCCGTAAACATTCTTCGATTGGTGTGGAATTACGCCCATGCACTAGTAACGTTGTCCCTGAGTCTGTAGATGTAGTTATAACTATGACTAGCAGTACTAATCCTGTTTATTCTGAACCAGCAATCGCTGGACGATTGCTTATTGGTGTAGGAACATGTAATCCAAATGCTTCTGAGATTTTTGCTGATACAGTACGTTCCAGTCAGGTGGTTATAGATGAAAAAACAGGCGGCATAAATGAGGCGGGTGATTTGCTTCAAGCGAAAATTGATTGGTCGGAGGTTCATTCGCTTTCCGATATTTTGACATCTCAACCTGATTTTTCACGCCCCATTTTTTTTAAGACTGTCGGTTGTGCCGCCTGGGATTTAGCAGCAGCTAGAGTTGCTATTGATACAGCTAGATAATTTTTAGCCATAAAATTATGGATAACCCTGATGTATGTATTTTTAATTATTTATAGAATTCTATAAAAGGCGATTGCCAAACAGTCCCTTAACTAAATAAAAAAGAAGAGGACGCCAGAAATGACAAGTCAATAGTATAACACAAAATCTTAACCAATTCTTTTAGATATGTTTTGAAATATAACTTTAACAATAGAGATGGACAGAAAAATTGAAAAGTAAAAAAAGAGAGTGGGCTTCATCAGTGGTTATATTTTCAATCGCTATCATTACTCTGTATGGCGGACTTAGCTACCCGAGAGGAACATTAGAAAATATGGGGCCGGGTTTTTTTCCTTTAATTATAGGTGGGAGCATGGTTGTCATAAGTATAATCATGGTTGCAGTACCTATAAGTCAAGATAAGATCGAAAAAGTCTCCACGCAAGAATTACGAGCTTTCTTCTTCCTTGTTGGTGGTTTTTTAGCTTTCGTGATATTGGGCATTTATTGTGGTCTAGTACCTGCAACTTTCTCGATAGTGTTCATATCAGCACTAGGGGATAAAAATAATTCTCCGTTATCTGCGTTGATACTGTCCTTGGCAAGTGTTATTGCAATGTTACTCTTTGCATTTGCTCTTCAAATTCAGCTTCCATTTTTCCGCGAGATGTAAGTTTTTATGAATAATATTATTAGCCTTTTTGACGGCTTTCTTGTAGCATTAGAGCCAATTAATTTACTATACTCCTTTATAGGGGTTTTTCTTGGAAATGTCGTAGGGGTCTTGCCTGGGATTGGTCCGCTTGCTGCTATTTCTATTCTATTGCCGATTACTTATAATCTAGATCCTACTGCTGCTCTGATGATGTTAGCTGGTCTATATTATGGGGCTCAATATGGCGGGGCAATAACATCTATTTTATTGAATATTCCTGGTGTTACATCGCATGCAGTTACTTGTTTTGATGGATATCCTATGGCCAAAAAAGGTCTTGCTGCACAAGCATTGTTGATTTCAATGTTTGCATCTTTTATCGGCGCATCTGTAGGTATTATTCTCATAATATTATTCACTCCTTTTTTAACAGGTATTGCATTCAAATTTGGAGCGGTAGAATATACTTCTATTTTAATGCTTGGTCTCTTGCTGGCATCGACTGTTTCTGTGAGCTCGCCATTAAAAGGTATTGCGATGATGCTTTTAGGTTTGGTTGCTGGACTCATCGGTACAGATATTAATTCTGGAATTGTTAGGTTTTCGTTTGGGTTTGCAGAACTCAATGATGGGATTGCAGTTGTTGCGATCGCTATGGGACTTTTTGGAATTTCCGATGTCCTGCGTAATGCTAACCGCGATAATAATCGGGAAACCGTCGACTCCAATATATCTATAAAGTCAATGCGACTAAATCGAAATGGGAGAAAAAAGTCAATAATGCCGATTCTCAGAGGCTCAGTAATAGGTTCATTATTTGGTATATTGCCTGGAACGGGCTCAACTATAGCATCATTTATGTCCTATGCAATTGAAAAAAAAATATCATTATCGCCAAGGCGTTTTGGCCATGGAGCAATTGAAGGTGTTGCAGGTCCAGAAGCGGCGAACAGTGCTGCTGCACAAACTGCGTTTATTCCGACTATGAGTATCGGTGTTCCAGGAGATGCTGTAATGGCGCTTATGCTTGGTGCGCTAATGATCCAAAATATTCAGCCAGGTCCTCAATTAATAAACGAGTATCCGTTAATTTTTTGGGGGCTTATAGCCAGTTTCTGGGTTGGGAATTTATTACTTTTAATTCTTAATGTACCTCTAATTGGATGCTGGACTAAGATGCTATCTATTCCTTATAGACTAATATTTCCTATTGTACTCTTCTTAATATGTATCGGTGTATATAGCACGAATGCAAATATTTTTGATGTTTTGATTGCGCTGGCTATTGGCGTTTTTAGTTATTCTTTATCTCGCCTAGGATTTCAACCTGCTCCTTTACTTCTGGGCTTTGTTCTTGGTCCAATATTCGAAGAGAATTTACGGCGAGCTATGCTGCTATCACGAGGAGATGTCGCTGTATTTTTAACTAATCCTATTAGTGTGATGTGTTTATTTATTGTTGTGATTGTATTGATTTATAATGTTCGGAGGAAATTAATCCTCAGCTATGACGTTAAATAACTAATTAAGCTAGTTAGTTTATTTACATCAAAATGGAAAAGACGTTCTGGATCAAAGGAAGAACCAGTTTAATCGGTTGTATTTAGAACGTTGGTCGGAGGTGCTATATTCAGGACCAATATCTGCAGATTCCTAAAAAGAGTTCTAGAGCTTAATTTTTCTTCTAATGACTGACCTGATAAAAGGACATATATATTAATGGAAATTTCAACAGAAAAAATTTCTAACGGCATCGTTCTGACGCTTCGTTCTCCCTCCGACAGTACAAAAAGCCCGGTGATCATTTTGTGCCATGGCTTCTGTGGTATCAGAGAATTTTTGCTACCTGATTTTGCTGAAGCATTTACCCGCGCCGGATTCTCCACCATCACGTTTGATTATCGTGGTTTTGGGGACAGTGACGGCGAACGCGGACGCCTGGTCCCTGCTATGCAAATTGACGATATTATCTCCGTTGTTAACTGGGCAAGAGAACAGCCATCCCTTGATGCCCAGCGTATTGGCCTGTGGGGAACATCATTTGGAGGATGCCACGTATTTGGTGCGGCGGTCAGAAGCCAGGGAGTTAAATGTATTGTCAGTCAGTTGGCTTTTGCAGACGGTGAAGGAATAGTTACCGGGAATATGAATAAGGAAGAGAAAGAAGCTTTTGTTTCAACCCTTGACAAGATGGCTGAAAAGCAGAAGAGCACCGGTAAAGAAATGTTCGTGGGGGTCAATCGGGTACTGAGCGATACAGAATCGAAGTCATTTTTTGAAGAAAATATAACGCAACATCCAAAGATGGACATTAAAATACCATTCCTTACGGTGCGCGAAACTTTTCTGTATAAACCCGCATTTAATGCCTCACTGGTGACGTGCCCAACCCTGATCGTTATTGCTGGTCAGGATACGGTTAATCCACCGGAGCAGGGACGAGCCTTATTTGACGCTGTGGGTGCCAAAGAAAAAAGGCTATATGAGGTAAGCAGTGCACGTCATTACGATTTTTATGCAGGAGAGCATCTTAAGCAGGTTATCAGCATTCAGACAGAATGGTTTAAAACGCACTTGTAATTTTAGATGTCCATTAACGGCGGGTTCAACAGAGCCCACCGTTATGACAAACGTCAAATGCCGCATCCGCATTTTGTAGCTTCAGCTTTCGCTGAGTCTTATTTCACGGTGTTTTTGCCACCGGCCCTCTTTTTTGACATGTACACATGCCAGTAATCACATCCGGCGGTCAGTATCAGGCTGCGCCACTGCGATTTGATGGTGATGGGCGGCTGCGAGACGACGTCTGACCAGACGCCCAAGAGAAATGAATGTGAAGATGCCATTTCATTCGACTTCCGTTGGAAAGGATAGCACAGAAAACGCCGATATACAGCCCGCACTTGCGGGCGGCGTACCGCATGTTATCTAGAGCCAAGTGCCAGAGCGCACGGTTGTTCTTCCAGACCGTCGGTATAATGCTTTCCTATCTCACTTTCTGTCCGTGGCAGATCGCTCTGGCAACCGCATAGCTGCTTTCTCCGATGTTAAGTTAAGTCAGTATAAGCCTGCGGAACGCTTCATCATCAATCAAATGTTTTGTTAATTCCGCCCACTTCAATTATTGCCTGAATCAGTCTGGAGGGGCTTTCACTTTTCAGTAATGAACATACCTGCACCGAGGACCGGGCTTTTCTCTGCTTCAGGAAACTAAAGCTGGTAGGTTCAACGTTCAATTCTCGCTGAAGATGAGTGGGAACACTCATCTGCCGGAAACCGTATGCTGTAGTTCTGTGAGTCGGGTTATGAGGAGTACACGTCCGCATAAACGGCGTGCCAGCAAGCCTCAACTCCCATCACCACAAAATACTTTTTGCGCTGCAGTACCGCTTTGAAGCAAAAAATCGCCCTATTCACGTATTTTTTCAATATCTTAGATAACATATCCCACGGAGTAAACTTTATCCGCCAGTACAGCATGACCACGTCGCTTCTCTGGTGCTGAACACCAATGCAGTCCTGCTGGCTTTCTACGGACTGGCTTTCGTTGCTTTGTCCGAGGCTGAGCACGATATTTAACGGCAGTTCGCTTCCGTCTATCGTCAGATTGGTTTTGTGCCAAAACCACCGCGAGTGCGACCCCGCTCAATATCTCTGGATATGTCAGTATGTTCTTTTTAGCCCTGGCAGCACATCTGATGAGTGCACGGATATTGCTGCTATCCAGCGCTGTCGCTGACCAGTCAACGAAACCATAAGCTTCAGGAGATAAAAGCAACTTATTGAAAGTAATGTTCATCACCGCTGACTTTGAACGCGGGCTGTAAACGGCCTTACCTGGACCATATCGCTCAGGAAATCGGGTCATGGTGCGACCGAACACAGAATACAGAACATATAATGAATATACGGTTTTCTGCCCAAGAGAGTGCTGCCCCGGTGTTGCTGGTTCAGTAGTCTGGATGAGAGCCCATGCTTCACAGGAAAGAACGTAACGAGCAATAGTTCAATATGTTGTGAAAAAAGGCTGTGACAATTAAGAGGCTCAGCCTGGATTATCCGTGGCAATTCACTCAGCCACTTCCTGTGATTCTCGATGCAACTGCCGTACAGCCAGAGCCGCTCGCAGAAGATACGTAAAACGATGTGCCCGGATTACCGCACCCATCAGTAACGCTTATGGTGCTCTGCCGCACTCATGGACAGCCTTGTATCCTGGGTTCGGTGTCTGGTCCGCACTCCACGTTCAGCGGCGATGTTCTGTGCATGAGCCTAAAGAGCGCAAAGAACTGACCGCACCGGGTGAAGTAAATCACAGCCAGCCTTTTATCTTCCTTGATGCAACGCATGACTCTGGCGGGTCGGTAAGGATGGAAACCTCAACCACAGGCTCATCTTTAATAATTTTTTGGGAGATGTCGAAGCTCAATCAGTTTTCCTCTTTCCATGGTAATGTACTGCCCAGCCTGCAGGCTCCTGATAACCTTGTACAGAGTGCTGCGGGAGACGGTTGAACGCTCGCTGATATACCGGTGAAACGATTCCTGCTTCAGGAGGCCCCCGTCACCGTTGCTCAGGGCAAGAAGATGGTGGCGAACGATGTGGTAATTGCTGCCGAACGCACTGATGGCGAGATTATCCCGCACATGCCGCGCATTGTCCGCAAGAATGCTGAAGACATCATGCCACATCCCCGACAGCTCAATTTCCGCAGCAAGGTCAGAAGACAGCACCTGAATAAGACGAGCTGAATCCTGGACGGCCAAGGTTGTATCAGGTTCATGACCACAGAGCAGCTCAAGACCAAGCACCGCGGGCGCCGTGAAGTCGGCGATAATGTAGCCATTACTTTTAAGGCGAAGGGAGGCTCGCCCCTCCTCGAGAAAGAAGACAGTGGGATGGGCGCGCAGTGTCATGGCTATATCTTCCCGCCCGGAGACCATAATGCTCCTTTGTTCCCGGAGGGAGCGAATGATGTTCTCAAGTTTCTGCTGCGGAGTGATTTCAGTATTCATCATAATAAAGTTTATTCGCTTGGTTTAGGGAGTGGAGTACCTGGGCTTTCAGGTACTCCGGTGTTGCCTTTAGTTCGTGGCACCCGCCGTAATAGTGTACGGGGCGGTGCTGATGCCTCCGTCGGCCAGCATGAAGCCGCCCGTCATTAAGGCGCCCTCCTCCGTCGCGGTCGTCGCGATGAAGATGGTGGTCCAGACGCCGTCGTCGACCTGCGTCCAGGTTGAGCCCTCGGCCTGCACGGCGCCCTCGAGGTTCACCAGAATCCCCAGAACTGTAGGATCTATGTTCGTCGGGTTGTTAAACGCGTCGCGCGGGGTGAAGATGACGGTCATCTCGTCTCCAACCCTGAACGTGCCGTTAGCGCCGCCGCTGACGGCAAGGGTGGAGGTGGCCGCAGAAACCGCGCCCGCCGCGACGGAGTACTCGGCGGAGGTGATGCTTCCGTCGCCCAGCGTGATGCCGGCCGTCAGGCCGGTGTCCGCCGTCGTCGCGGTGAAGGTGCGGGTCCAGACGCCGTCGGCCTGCGTCCAGGCTGAGCCCGCGGCCGGCGCGGCGCCCGCCACGGTGATGGTGTCCGCAGTCTCAGCCGTGATGGTCGCCGGGTTATACTGCGCGTCGCGCGGGATGAAGGTGACGGTCATCTCGTCTCCAACCCTGAACGTGCCGTTAGCGCCGCCGCTGACGGCAAGGGTGGAGGTGGCCGCAGAAACCGCGCCCGCCGTGATGGTGTACGCGGCGGAGGTGACGGTTCTGTCGCCCAGCGTGACGCTGGCCGTCAGGCCGGTGCCCGCCCTCGTCGCGGTGAAGGTGCGGGTCCAGACGCCGCCGGCCTGCGTCCAGGCTGAGCCCGCGGCCGGCGCGGCGCCCGCCACGGTGATGGTGTCCGCAGTCTCAGCCGTGATGGTCGCCGGGTTATCCTGCGCGTCGCGCGGGGTGAAGGTGACGGTCATCTCGTCTCCGGCAGTGAACGTGCCGTTAGCGCCGCCGCTGACGGCAAGGGTGGAGTTGGCCGCAGAAGCCGCGCCCGCCGTGATGGTGTACGCGGCGGAGGTGACGGTTCTGTCGCCCAGCGTGACGCTGGCCGTCAGGCCGGTGCCCGCCCTCGTCGCGGTGAAGGTGCGGGTCCAGACGCCGCCGGCCTGCGTCCAGGCTGAGCCCTCGGCCGGCGCGGCGCCCGCCACGGTGATGGTGTCCGCAGTCTCAGCCGTGATGGTCGCCGGGTTATCCTGCGCGTCGCGCGGGGTGAAGGTGACGGTCATCTCGTCTCCGGCAGTGAACGTGCCGTTAGCGCCGCCGCTGACGGCAAGGGTGGAGTTGGCCGCAGAAGCCGCGCCCGCCGTGATGGTGTACGCGGCGGAGGTGATGCTTCCGTCGCCCAGCGTGATGCCGGCCGTCAGGCCGGTGTCCGCCGTCGTCGCGGTGAAGGTGCGGGTCCAGACGCCGTCGGCCTGCGTCCAGGCTGAGCCCTCGGCCGGCGCGGCGCCCGCCACGGTGATGGTGTCCGCAGTCTCAGCCGTGATGGTCGCCGGGTTATCCTGCGCGTCGCGCGGGGTGAAGGTGACGGTCATCTCGTCTCCGGCAGTGAACGTGCCGTTAGCGCCGCCGCTGACGGCAAGGGTGGAGTTGGCCGCAGAAGCCGCGCCCGCCGTGATGGTGTACGCGGCGGAGGTGATGCTTCCGTCGCCCAGCGTGATGCCGGCCGTCAGGCCGGTGTCCGCCGTCGTCGCGGTGAAGGTGCGGGTCCAGACGCCGTCGGCCTGCGTCCAGGCTGAGCCCTCGGCCGGCGCGGCGCCCGCCACGGTGATGGTGTCCGCAGTCTCAGCCGTGATGGTCGCCGGGTTATCCTGCGCGTCGCGCGGGGTGAAGGTGACGGTCATCTCGTCTCCGGCAGTGAACGTGCCGTTAGCGCCGCCGCTGACGGCAAGGGTGGAGTTGGCCGCAGAAGCCGCGCCCGCCGTGATGGTGTACGCGGCGGAGGTGACGGTTCTGTCGCCCAGCGTGACGCTGGCCGTCAGGCCGGTGCCCGCCCTCGTCGCGGTGAAGGTGCGGGTCCAGACGCCGCCGGCCTGCGTCCAGGCTGAGCCCTCGGCCGGCGCGGCGCCCGCCACGGTGATGGTGTCCGCAGTCTCAGCCGTGATGGTCGCCGGGTTATCCTGCGCGTCGCGCGGGGTGAAGGTGACGGTCATCTCGTCTCCGGCAGTGAACGTGCCGTTAGCGCCGCCGCTGACGGCAAGGGTGGAGTTGGCCGCAGAAGCCGCGCCCGCCGTGATGGTGTACGCGGCGGAGGTGACGGTTCTGTCGCCCAGCGTGACGCTGGCCGTCAGGCCGGTGCCCGCCCTCGTCGCGGTGAAGGTGCGGGTCCAGACGCCGCCGGCCTGCGTCCAGGCTGAGCCCTCGGCCGGCGCGGCGCCCGCCACGGTGATGGTGTCCGCAGTCTCAGCCGTGATGGTCGCCGGGTTATCCTGCGCGTCGCGCGGGGTGAAGGTGACGGTCATCTCGTCTCCGGCAGTGAACGTGCCGTTAGCGCCGCCGCTGACGGCAAGGGTGGAGTTGGCCGCAGAAGCCGCGCCCGCCGTGATGGTGTACGCGGCGGAGGTGACGGTTCTGTCGCCCAGCGTGACGCTGGCCGTCAGGCCGGTGCCCGCCCTCGTCGCGGTGAAGGTGCGGGTCCAGACGCCGCCGGCCTGCGTCCAGGCTGAGCCCTCGGCCGGCGCGGCGCCCGCCACGGTGATGGTGTCCGCAGTCTCAGCCGTGATGGTCGCCGGGTTATCCTGCGCGTCGCGCGGGGTGAAGGTGACGGTCATCTCGTCTCCGGCAGTGAACGTGCCGTTAGCGCCGCCGCTGACGGCAAGGGTGGAGTTGGCCGCAGAAGCCGCGCCCGCCGTGATGGTGTACGCGGCGGAGGTGACGGTTCTGTCGCCCAGCGTGACGCTGGCCGTCAGGCCGGTGCCCGCCCTCGTCGCGGTGAAGGTGCGGGTCCAGACGCCGCCGGCCTGCGTCCAGGCTGAGCCCTCCTTCTCCTGTAGCCCCGGACCAGTAAATGTGGCAGAGGCAAGATCCACCTCCGTCACACTGTTGCCGGATGCATCCTTCAGAGTCAGTGTCAGTACCACGTCCTCATGACTGGCATAACCTGTACGGTCTGTTTTCAGGGTTGAAGTGGTCTGCGAGACAGAGCCCGCTTTCACGGTGACGGTGGCCTGCGGCTGCGCCAGCTGGATGCCGTTCACAATAGCGCTCACCGTCACTACGCCCGTCCGCGTGGCGCGCATAGTGGCAGTGTAAACCCCGCCAGCAGACTCCTGCACGTCAGAGAAGGTGACGCCGTCCTGACCGCTGCTGAATCTCACCTTCTGGCCGTTAATCGGAATGCTCGCCTCATCACGCAGCGTAAGCATTACAGGCACCTGCGTATCTGTGTCGGTAACAGGCTGCCCGACCACCAGTGAGGAGTTAGCATCACTCAGAGTCTGGCTGATGTTGACAGTGATGGTGCCGGCGCTGTAGCCGCGCACATACGGAGTCAGCGTGAAGTGCTCCTCCTTCGTTCCCGGAGTAACCGTCAGGTCATAGCTGCCGGCAGAGATACGTACGAAATGCCCCACCCGGGCGAGACCGCGTGCAGCCCGCGCTGCGTTTTTGTTGGTATTATCGCTGCGTTCCGTAACAATCTCACTTTCGTCCACGTCAACCGGATTGCCGGCTGCATCGCGCAGGGTGAGGGTGACTTTCTGCGCACTGGTGCCGTCCGGGACCAG
Source organism: Enterobacter sp. JBIWA008 (assembly GCF_019968765.1). Classification (NCBI taxonomy): domain Bacteria; kingdom Pseudomonadati; phylum Pseudomonadota; class Gammaproteobacteria; order Enterobacterales; family Enterobacteriaceae; genus Enterobacter; species Enterobacter sp. JBIWA008. Next base: position 39,280 of record NZ_CP074152.1, read on the forward strand.
ATTAAGCGACGAAAGGCTCAGGCCCGACAGTGCGGGACTGATGGCTGCCTGTGAAACGACAACGCGGGTGCTGGACGCGGCAGAGCGGTTGCCCCGGCTGTCCACGGCAACGCCGCGTACCGTATAGGTATTGCCGTGGACAGCTCTTCCCGGCTGCCAGGCCGGTAGTATAACAGCGTGAGAATACGGGCCGGAAGACATGATAATCCCTCCGGCCGCCTCCAGCTCTGGCGACTGCCACTCAATGCGCTCAGCAGGATGCCGGCTCTTTATCTCCACGCTCAGGGGCTTCTGCTCGCCAGCGTAGCCAGTGACCTGCTCCTGGGTCTTCAGGAATATGACCTCTTTCTTTTTGTACTCGAGGACAATGTTGCTGTTGCGCTCGACAAGGTCATGGCGAGCACCGCTCAGACTACGCAGTGCGGCGACGGAGTCAGGACTGGTCTGATGCGTCCAGGATACACCCGGGGTGTAGCGCAGCTCAAGACCCAGGCGGGAGTCGCTGGCCGAGCCCTTGCCCTGACGCTGCCCGGCGTTCAGGGTGAGCAGCGGGAACGGCGTCCAGTTCAGGCCTGCAGTGGCGGCATAAGGGTCCTTCTGGCGGTTGCTGTGTCCGAACAGGCCCACCTCTTTACCGTAGTAGCGCTCAAAGCCCAGCGAGGCGCCGAGCTGCGGCAGGGAAGGAAGCCAGCCGCGGGCGGTAATGTCCCAGCCGTTTGCAGGACGCTCAAGGTAGTCGGTGACGTCCGGGGAGTCCTTCCAGCCCGATAGGCGCATGTAGCTGTTGGCGCCAAGGCGGAGGTTGTCGCGCCAGTATTCAATACCGAGCCCCGCCCGGGTGTGGCTGCGGGAGAGGTCGTGGTCGATAAAGGCGCTGGCGCCGAGCATGCTGTCGGGCCCGAAGCTGCGCACGCCGAGGCCGAGGGAGGACTGCGTGCGGTCGTCCGCCCGGCGGATACCGCCCTGGGCAAAGGTGAGCAGGTCAGGCGAGTCGTGCAGTGGCACCAGCAGGTCGAGAGAGGAGCCCTTCAGTGAGAAGTCCTTATCAACGTCAATGGTGGTGCGCGCCGTGCCGAACTGGCTGAGCCACTGCTGGACTTCGGCACTGGCGTACCCGCTGGCGCTTGCACTGGCGAGTGATGCAGCGGCATCGGTATCCGGGGCGTTGCTCAAAAAGGTCCCTGCCCGGGATGCGGCCCGGGCAAGGCGTGCGGCTGCCTGATTGTCGTTCACGTCGGCGGTCGCGGTGGTGTCGCGGTTTGACTGAGCGGCAGAGGCAATAGCCGGGGTAAAGGCAACAGATAATGGAGATAAAAACTGCACCAAAAGTGTGGCGAGTGCGGTTTTCCGAATAAGATTTTTTTTCACAGTTTAATATTCTTCCTGAGAGGATGAATGACTGCGGCACTTTATAATTGAGGCGTTTTTTATTGGAATGTAATTTTGTTAATTATGCTTATATTAGTTTTATGTGTGTCAAAGGTTTATTTTTTTTGGATATAAAAACCAGTGGAATGAGTTTTTGGATATAAAAACCAGTGGAATGAGTGCAGGTTGTGGACGGGGCATGGTGACAGGCGGAGTTTATGGTGTATGGAAAAAAAAACCGCCCGGGGAGGGCGGAAAAACCACATCCAGAAAAACAGGGTATGCACTGCAATACAATGTTCAGAAGTATCATGACAGGCTATGCTGGCAATTGACAGGCTATGATGGGATGGCTGGAGTGCAAAATAACACGTATCACTCTGTACATGACGGAGGGGGGCGGAAACCGAGATCAAATATTAGCCATTTATATCACAACCTTTTATCTCTGCAACCGGCTGAACCGTACCGGGTTTCAGGGAGACTAAACTCTCAGTGAAAGGAGAGCCGAAATGTTATCCAAACGAGCCAACTGTTATATACCCCCCTTTGATGAAGGGGGGGCCGTGCGGCTTTGGCCAGCCATTCTGGTTGTGTTATCAGACGCAGCAGCTCTCCTATCCGTCGAGACGGGCTGTTGCTGTCGATGTGGCAAGCTTGCGTTGCATTTCGCTGATTCTCAAAGGTCTTCACCTCATTAGGTCAGTTAGTTCACTTCGCAAACACCTTTAAACTGCTTCCCTTCGCCGTGTAAGGGGCTTTCCCCATCGCTGACTGCTACGGAAGCTCCGCCAGCCAGCGCGTCCGGGCACACCTTAAATAATATTGGTGCCCCAGACCTGATTTGCCCGTAGAACAGTAAACTGCCGCTGCACGCGATTAAAGACAACCACCGAAGGTCCGCCGACGACACGACGCGGAGCTTTATAGCCGTGTACGGCTTTACTTCGGTTCAGGTGCATAATACGACCCATCGGGTTTTTGCAGCAGGTTTCTCCGATTACTTTCAGTACTCCATCAACCCGACGATAGATAGTTAGTGATAGTTTTAATACTAAGCTGTGTCGCTTAATTGTATAATCTTCTGTAAAACAGTTGGTTGCAACCCAGTTTCACCATCGACAGATAGTTCCTCGCCTGAGGGCGTCATTCCAGCGGTCAAAAAGCGCCTCAATTACCTGATTGCCAATGCTGACACATTGTGCAGGTGTTGTTGCACTGGCAAGTGCAGAGGTGGATAAAACGAGGATGGCGCCTGGCAGAAAGAAAAAATAATTCATTTTCTGGCCTCAATTTAAAGACAGCATGTGGAAACCGGACTACTGCTGCCAGTATTACAGTCACAGTGCGGTGGCGTACAGGGGGCAACACATCATGGCTCTGCACTTAGCTGGGCAGTTTTTTGCCATACGGGCTTTTCAGCTATCCTTAAAGTGGGCACCAGGTGCAGGATGTAAACCGACTCAGCCACAGCCAAGGTAAATAAAATATGCCATTATGAGCGCCGCCTGTTATTGATAAAGGCTGATGAAAAAATTTCCACACCGTCGGTACCTGGCGCCACTGCATAAAAACCCCTATTTGGACGGAAAAGGTGCAGAAAAAACATGCCCCCCTCGTGCCGTTACTGGCTATCGTCCGGACGAAGCATCCAGGTGCTGCCGCCGAAAATCGTACCTCCCACCGTTAGTTCCCTGGTTTCAGCTTCCGTCAGGGGAGCCTTAACTTACTAGAAGTCTGTGTGCCTCAATATCAACTCGTTGCGTTCCCCTGGCAGTTCCTGAATGTAGCCATCCGGGATGCGACGGCCTGATTGTCGTTCACGTCGGCGGTCGCGGTGGTGTCGCGGTTTGGCTGAACGGTAGAGGCAATAGCCGGGGTAAAGGCAACAGATAATAGAGAGAGGAGCTGAACCAAAAGTGTGGCGATGCTCCTCGCTCCGACCTGATGTAGCCCCCTGAAACACCAGACAGTAGCTGTATCTCCAGATAAGAGATAGGCTTGAATATATGTCTAACACTAACGCCAATTTTGAGATGACCGGGATCCTGTTAGGGCAAGAAGCCCGCAAACGTAAGACACCTCAGGAGAAAATCGCTATTATTCAGGAGACGATGGAGCCAGGAGTGAATGTCTCCCACGTCGCTCGTCTGCATGGTATCCAGCCCAGCCTGCTGTTCAAGTGGAAGAAACAATACCAGGAAGGCAGCCTCACTGCCGTTGCGGCCGGGGAGGAAGTCGTTCTGCAGCAGCACTGAAACAGGTTCGGGAACTACAGCGTCTTCTGGGCAAGAAGACAATGGAAGTTGAGATCCTGAAAGAAGCAGTGGAGTACGGTCAGTCGCGAAAATGGATAGCGCACGCGCCCTTGCTGCCAAAGGACGGGGAATAGCCCTGGTCAGCCGCACCATGGGCGTGTCGCGTGCGCAGCTGTCACTGCGGATGAACCGTTCTGCCGACTGGCTGGACAGGCGCGGTAACCGGCGTAATGACGAAGCTGACGCTGAAATACTGTCGGCTATCCTCAACATTATCAGCGATATGCCGAGTTATGGTTATCGACGCGTGTGGGGCATCCTGCGCAAGCAACGTCGCTCAGAGGGACAGCCACCTGTGAATGCCAAACGTCTTTACAGGATAATGAGCGAGCATAACCTGCTTTTACTGCACGACAAACCTGAGCGGCCGAAGCGCGAGCATAAGGGCAAAATCGCCGTTGCAGAAAGCGATATGCGCTGGTGTTCAGATGGCTTCGAGTTCGGCTGCGACACCGGCGAAAAACTGCGGGTCACGTTCGCGCTGGACTGCTGTGACCGTGAGGCCATAGACTGGGCAGCAAGCACGGGAGGTTATGAGAGTTCGACCGTGCAGGATGTGATGCTGAGGTCGGTGGAAAAGCGCTTCGGCGACAGGTTGCCCGACACACCGGTGCAGTGGCTGACGGATAACGGTTCAGCGTATACCGCGCATGAAACGCGGAGGTTCTCCAGAGAGCTGAATCTGGAACCCTGCACAACAGCAGTGAGCAGCCCACAGAGTAATGGCATGCCCAAACCGGATGTGAGAACAGCTCTGCGAAACCTTGCAGCAGCGTTCACGCGTTACAATGAAAACCACCCGCATAGCGCGCTGGGATATCACTCCCCAAGGGAATACCGGCGGCAGCTGGCATCGTTAACTTAAGATACAAAAGCTGTCCGGAGATGGCGGGTCAAGATCACTCCTCGCTCCGACAGAACCGTTGCTGATGCTATGCAGCTCAAGTACCTTACTTCGTAATACAGTTCTGCCGTCAGGCTTTTCAGGACGGTTTTCCAGTATTTGTAGCTGCTGCGATAGACCCCGAACACATGTCAGAGAGTGGCCACAGGATCACGCTCCCTGAGCTTCCCGATTATCGAGAACTGTTCATGGCGTTTGACATCAAGAACGCGGCTGTAGATTAAATTTGTCAACGCAGCAGTCATGTGAAAACATGCAATTGTGGAGGATTGTAGGAAGGGACGGACATTTACAGCAAAGGAAAAAGCATTTTTTTGAACTGTGAAAGAACGGAAAAGGCTGCAATGAGACAGCTAATATCCTGGGTTCGGAACTACGAATCATCTTCACTATGTTAAGATATACTGGTGGTATAAAACCTTGGCTGTAGCTCACCTGACGCTATCTGAGCACGAGGAAATACTAGCTGATTTGTCAGCCAAAAAGAGCATTCGTGCGATAGTTGCTGCGCTTAATTGTAGTCCTTCGACTATCTCGGCTGAAGTTCAGCCGTAATCAAGGCAGGCGCTATTACAAAACTGTTGATGCTAATAACCGGGCAAATAAGATAGCAAAAAGAACAAAACCGTGCTTACTGGAACAGAATTTACCGATGTGAGCGCTTGGTAGTGATTAGCTTATGTGGCGTTCATCATAAATGTATTCGCCGGTATTATCATGGCTGTAAGTTTTCACACGTTACCTTGAGCGGCATTATCATCGGCTGCCTGAGTGTATTCCAGCATATTTTTAAACTCATTTAAAGGTACAGGCATACTAAAATAATAACCCTGAAAATGTGTCACCCCCATTGCTTTCAACATCTCTTTTTGTGACTCGTTCTCTACACCTTCAGCTATGATAGAGCAGCCGAGCTTACTACCCAAATTAATAATATTGGAAATAACAAGCTGGGAGGTTTTATCATTTTCAACTCCAAAAGTAAACATCTTATCGATTTTAAGATAGTTAGGTGAGAAAAGTTTTACATAGCTGTAGTTGGCATTTCCTGTTCCGAAGTCATCCAATGACAATCCAATATGACGTTCTTTTAATGACTGTATAATCTCCTGTGTTTCTAGGCTGTCGGTAATTATTTCTCTTTCGGTTACCTCTAAGACAATACGGAAATGATACGGTGAAACATACCGTGAAAAAAACTCACATAATGAAATTATGTCTTTATTTTTAAAATGCCATGCGCTTACGTTAAAACAAATAATGAGAGGAGTATGGCCTGCGATACTGATTTCTTTCAATTCCTTTGCCGTATTCACAAAGCATGTACTAGTAAGTTCTTTAATCGTGCCGTTCTCTTCCGCTAGTTTGATAAATATATCTGGTGCGATAAAATTCTTACCGTTCTCTAACCAGCGAAGAAGTATCTCACCGCCAGCGATCTGCTCATGCTCTGCATCATAAATAGGCTGGATCCAGGGTGAAATTTCATCTTTTTTTATCGCATTATGAAGACGTGCATCAAGCGTTTTACGATAAAGTACGTATCGACCCATAAGAAAGCTGGTCAGAACAGAAAAAAAGATAACTAAAGCTATTGAATCCCAAGAATACTGCAGGAAAGTCGAAAGTGTGTATATCTGTGATATATCCGCTATGACTGAGAAAGGATACAGTGAAGAATGTCGAGAGATCGTTTTCTCAACTCTCGGCTGGGTAATAACGATACCATCCTTGCCCATAAATTTATTACCAACCTGAATATAAAAATGAGATTTACTGTCAATTAGCTTCAGTATATTGTACAGATAATACCCATCGACACCGGCCAGTACAGAATTACCATAGCTCGTAAGGTTACGATAGACAATAAGAGAGCGGTAAGGTGTCAGTTCGTTTCCATTAAGTAGTAACAGTTTTCCCTGAGTGTAATCTTTTCCATCTACGTCAAAATATCTGCTGCCGTAGACAGTTGTACAGTAAATCTGATTGTACTTAGCAAGATTAATAGAACGGACATCAGGAATTGCAGCAACATGTGCCCGAAGATCTGAAAGAACCGAATCTGTGCAGGCACTTCCAGTATACATGGCGCCTTTTTCAGTGGCTGACTTTGCATGCCCTAATATTGCCTCAATTCTCACTACGGCCTGCTCAAGCTGATTGTGTGTCTGTTGCTCAAGGGTTGATTCCATTTTCCAATAACTGAATGCGAGACCTGAAAAAAAGATCACAAAGAAAACAATTGCATTAAAAGGCCATATCGGGCGTTCTAAATTTTTCATATTATCTGGCATCTTAATATAAAGGGCGGTTGTACTTAATAAAGTAGCATAAAAATATGTATGTTGCAGGTTTACAGGATAAAGAATAGTAATTCAGGTTGCCTGATAATATGTAGCCTAATGAAATATTAGGGTATTATGCTACATGTCAGCCTGTTTTCGACCTGTACATCCATCACCACCGCCTCAGTTAGTTTCCTCTGCTGTTACCCCCAGTCACCCGCTCCGTACATCCGGCTCCACTCTGGCTTATCTGCATTCGTCATTCAGATTCTTATAGTGTCTCCCGTCCTCCAGTCACTGCCGCCTTTGTGATATTATATGCTGTTATAATAACTTCTATTGGTTTTATAAATTAATATTTAAATAATTAAAATATTATCTTTCAATGCATGCCATATCCTTCCTATTATCTTTTCGGCAACTGTAGTGCGGCCTAATGCCACGACCCGTAGCCGAATTGCAGCATGCAAAGCCACTCTGCGCCTGCCTTGCGGTTTTTTCAGGCAGATTTGAGGAACACTTCAATCTTGCCCGTTGGGCGTTTCATTTTGTGGATGCGCCCTGAATTTTCCGTACGGCAATCCTGCTTTTTCCTGGCATCAAGCGCCACAAAGATGCGGAACTGCCGGTTTTATTGGCTGGATGCAGGAATGCTGCTTACTGCTTTTACTGACTGGAGTTTCTGGTGGAAAACACCAATATTACCCGCGCGCCACTGTTCCTCGCGCTTATTTTCGTGATGCTTTCCGCAAGCTCAGCGGAGCCACAAACCAAACTGGAGCAGAAGACCACCACCTACTCTGTCGGCCTCAGTGCAACCCGTCTAATCTACACGCCGGGCTCGCCAGGGGCTTCTGTCACTATCAATAACCTGAACGATTGCCCTGTTCTTGCCCAGAGCGAAGTTTCTCCTGATGATGGTGGGAGTTGTGTGCAGTTCTCGGTTACCCCTCCCCTGTTCAGACCTGACGCAGGCCGGCAGATCCGTGTGAGCATCATAATGACCGGCGACAGCAGCGCTAAGGATCGTGAATCCATCAGCTGGTTCTGCGTGACAGGTATCCTGCCTGAGAAAGGGGGCGTCTGGGATGAGCGCAATTATTATTGGAGTGAGCCCGGGAGCATCTTAAAAATAAAAGGATAGCAATGAAAATATTAAACCATCCATGTTAAAAAAGATAAAGACAAAAGAAATAAACAAAAAATAATTTTTCTTTTGAATGCCTTTCACAAAAACAAACAGAGTTTTTAAGCCTGACATTGCGTGGTGCTACAGATAGAACTATCAGCAAAGTAATGAATATTCCTGTAAAAAAAGAAAGCGCATACCGTCGTAATGTGCGAATAAAAATGGAGTTGTAAAATAGGGCTCATTTTTTTCAGTTTTTCAATTTCATGAGGGTAATATAGCGTTCTTGTGCTATAATGCATGGAAAAGATTGAAAAAAAACAAATTTAAATTATACTTGAGGGTGTATACTTCAATAGTAGAATTCGTTATGAACATTATCATCAATAACCAAGTTGTTTTTAACCAAGATGAATTTACACTAACCCTTGTCAGTCAGCCTGAAAACTATATTAAGTTGCAACCAATAACATCGTTAGTCCTTTCTGAGCTACTTGAGAAAAGTAATAACACCATATCCCGGGAGGAATTGCTTGAAAATATCTGGGTTGGCAGGGGGTACGCACCATCCAATGCTAGTTTAAATAATAGCATTGCAGCCATAAGAAAAAGCTACCACACATTGACTAACGATGAGTTGCATTTAAAAACAATACCTAAGATTGGATACGAATTTTATTGTGATAAGTATATATATAATAATAATGATCATGAAATTCCAGATATATTGGAAAATAAAAACAAAAGTCGTTACAAGCCCAGTGCATATGCACACACAATCATAACTTGCTTATCATTGTTTTCTTTGGTTTTTTTTGCTTTGTATTTTTATTTTGAAAGTATTATTTTTGTTGGATTTAAAGACAAACCTTATAGTGAGGTTGAGAGAATAGGTATTTGTACTATTTATGGTTATAACTCATCCGTACCTAAAAAAACCTTTGATAATAACATTAAAAATGAGCTGAATCTTGATGAATGTTACAGCGCTAAAGATGAAAACGCAGTTGACATCTATTTAGATTTCAATACACAAGGCGGCAAATATATTTTTTATACCGAATGTAAAAATAAGGTGGGCGAAGATTTCGAACAATGCATGAATTACAAGGTATCGCACTCAACAAGGTGATTCAAATGAACAAAAGTGGGTTTTTTTTATTTCAAATAACAGTGATATTGATTGCTGTAGTTTTCTTTTACACATATTATTTATTTGTGGGAAGAACATTTACCTGCGTCGCAGATGTTAATTTTATAGTAAATAAAAACAATGAAATAATTAAATTGGATAGTGATTACGATTTTGTTTTGGAACCTAACAGAAAGGCTTCAATTCATATAAATGGCACGCTAACATTTAATGATAGAAACTATGATCTAAATAGGGCCTACTTTATGGAATACTCAAGAAAAAACAATAGCTTTTATTATGAAATGCACATAGTGAACAAAAGTAAACATAAACTTGATAACACTCCTGATGAATTATTTGAGGCATATTTCATGGCGCAAAATTTAAGCGCACCTTTTTATCTTAAAGTGTCGAAGATACGTAATAATTTATACTTGACTGAAGGGCTTAAAAGAACATATTTTACCTGTTTGAGAACGTAATCAGTATTAATCGTCGAATTAACTTAGATGGCGCGTTTGCCTTAATAAATTGAACTATGATACATGAAATCATGTGTGAGGGCGCGCCACTGGACAAAGTAATTGACTCAAAAACCAACCTCTGATTCATCATATACGCAGTAAAATAATGTCATCCGCTGCAGAGGAAGCTTAAGACAGATGGCCAAGTCACTAAGAACTTCACCTAACGAAAATCAGTTTTACCATTGCTCACCGAAAGACTCCTGTTACCGGGCTGGAGAATCCGAGCGTTTGCTAATCAGCGCCTGAGCAGGAGTATTGCCCGGTTAAAATAACGAATTAAAGTCTTCGCTAGATAGCGGAAACGGAAATGTACAATATAAAGCAACTGTGCGGCAGCTGCGAGACTATGATGGCCTGGTAACAGATGCCCTTTTCATGGTACGTGCACTGCACAAAAGACAAAGGCAGGTATGTCAGAAAGTGTTCTTATCGCCTGGAAACATGACACGCTACTGAAATACAAGCCTGAAATATTTTTTATTCAAAATAATAATGTGAAATCATGATTGTGTTTTTTTAAGAGATAGAATGAATCATTTTTCAAATTGGAGTTATATATGAAAGATTTAAAAATTGAATTGACTGTAAATTTAAAAGACTATATCTATGCGCCTGATGCAGGGATTAATCCTGATACAGGAGAAGACCTCACGGAAAAATTGACCACGTTACTGGATGTTAGTAATTCTGCAAAAAAAGGGATCTTCTTTCCGTCTGGAGTTTATCATTTTTCTAATGATGTAATCATGAAGTCCTACAATTCGCTTAAAGGTTCTTTCAGCGGCACTGTCTTCCGCGGTATTTCTGATAGTGGTAATGCTGTGATGTTTGGTGACAGCACATATGTTAATGCAGTCACCACGTTAAGCATCGAAAACATTATTTTTGATAATGCTATTGTGAACTTCTACGGACGTAAAACGAATATAAACATAAGTCATAATGTGTTTATCAACACCATAACATCTATAGATGTCGCGCAGCTAACATGCTCTACGCAACCCTATATAATTAAAGGTAACGTTTTCATGCGTGGTAGGGGTTATGCGGGGGTTGGTCTTAGTACTTATGGAAACTCTCCTGGATTAGTTATCGAACAAAATTTCCTTGGCTCAGTGGCACATATCGATAAAGCAAAACCGTGGCTCGATGATGAAACCCAGATGATGCTCGCAATTTTACTTAAGTTGCGCAACGCAGGTTCTATTTCATTCGACGACGAACAGGGGGATTTTGTTGCTGGCTGGTACTCCACCAGTAATCTGAAGAAAGCCCTATTTCGTAAAAACTTCTTCGTAGGTAGTCAGGAAATGTATCTCTTAAATCCAGCAACAGGTAAAGAGGATATTAGCCGTGACCATAACATATATATCAAGCAGTATGACCAAGTTGAAGTCGTACAAAATTATTTTGGGGGTTGGCCTTGCAATGATCATCCTTCTGGTCAGTTAAAGTTTCGTAACGCTAAGGGTCTGATTTTTGCAGGAAACTATCTGGAAGGTATTTCCTTCAATGCACGACCATATGACGATGTTAATAATGTCTGGTGGATTATGCAGGACACCTATATTTTTAATAACTACATCAATAATGGGATGGTTAGTTACTGGCAAAATTTTGGTGATAGTGTAGAAAAAGCAATTAGGATTTTAAACTATCTGGTGTTCTCTAATGAGTTCATTAATCGCGGAGGTTCTCAGGTATTAATTTCATCACCATCAAGAACTTTTTCACCCAATCAATTTCTGTGTGCAGAAAACCGTTTCGTTGATACTGGGAAGCTAGTGCCGACAATCGGAGTTTTTGTTGAGAAAGATATAAATACATTGCGAGAAATGTTGCCTGACTATGCTTCTAAGTATCTTGAAGTTAAGCCAATAATGCCTTAAATGTTTAATTTAATCTTGCGCTCCCAGGGGTATGAATTATTAGTGCAGGTTTTTCACTGAGTACCTGCACTAATATACACTCATTCTTATATACTACGTAAATTACAGCAGTAATGAATAGCTTTGTTTTTGCTCATCACTACGATATGCGTTGCACTTGAGGATGAATATATTTTGTCTGATATCTATTAAACGTGATATCGGGATTTTAATGTCCATTTAAAAATTTAACGAAAATGATTATCTCAAAAACTTCGTGTAATACATTTTTTATCTCAGAAGCTCATCACTATCACTGTCGAAGAAAATGAGTGGTAGCTGCTAATGGCAGGGGATGAATCATGGCTGTGTTCTATCATGACAGTAGCTACAGCACACTCCATATTAGAACCCGAGAGTTACAGTCCCCCTTTTCCCTTTCTAGCGGATATCCATATAAATACTTTCAATAAGTATCAATGGTGAACACAAAAATTTACTGACAACTATCAACAGCAGTATCCGCTTGTGGAGGAAGGCTCTCAACTGTTCGAGAGCACGTTGGCGCGATGGTCGTCCATGATGAGAGTCACCTCCCCCTGAGTCAGTATATGAAAACATTACCAGAAAGTCTTTTAATCTAACCCCATGAATTTAATCGATATAAAAAACCAGCCCGACGATCAAGTGAAACATATAAAACTAATTTAACGTGGGGTGGAAAATTTTGTACTTGTTTTATTTTCTTTGCAGCTAAAGTTAGCTTGTTCAGTATTTTTAGTTCATGCCACATCTGGCAACCCTCAACACCAATGTACTGTTGAATGGCTTTCATTTACTGAATACCTTGATGCTAACATTACTTAAGGAAGAAAAATGAAACTTAATAAGTTAACGGCCGCGCTCAGCTTTTTATTCATGACGGTTTCTGCACATTCAGCGTATGCTGAAACCGAAACAAACTCATTTAACGTAAAAATCGCTGTAAGCAGCCTTTGTAAAATTGATAATATTCAGGATGTTGATTTTGGTACCGTATCAGAAGCTATTGAGGGTGATGTGGTTAAGGATACGATGCTAAAAATCAAATGCAATGACCAGAAGCCTTATACTATATCACTGACTCCTTCAAATGATTCAGCGGTTGGACAAGGAAAAATGAAATCATCAGAAGGCCATGAAATCAATTACGGCTTGTATTCTAACGAGGCTGCCACGGTACCATGGGGAAGTATGAACCTTCAGCAGCACACTGGTAATGGCATTAAGCAGAATTACCCTGTTTATGTTAAAGTAGCCGGATCTGAATTTGATGCGCCATCAGGCTCCTATCACGATATAGTCAAGGTTCAGGTACACTACTAAAAATGTTACTTTTTATCATGAAAGTATTTAAAATCATGGTAACTTTGTCCGCTGGACTGATGATGTTATTTACCAGTTCAGCGGCAGTAGCGACCGGGTTGCAGGTCACCCCCCTTTCGGTAGAACTTGCAGAAAACACCAAAGCGACTGAAATGTGGCTCCTGAACACGAAATCAACGCCTATTGATGCTCAGATGAGACTATACCAGTGGGATCAAAGAGAAAATAAAGATGTACTTCTTCCCACTTCGTCCCTGATTATCAGTCCACCTTTCACTAAAATTCCTCCGGGTGGAAAACAACTGGTTCGCGTGATTAGGGGGAAGCAGTCAGACAATTCTTCACCCTTGGAAGCCTACAGGATTGTGGTAAACGAACTCCCGGCACCATCAACAAAAGAGAAAGGCGTTGATTTTGTAATGGAGTACTCGCTTCCTGTTTTCGTGCTTCACAGACCTGTAGATAAAACGTCACAAACAACTCTTATATCCATTATTAAGAAAGAAGGGAAACCCTTTATCAGGGTTGCAAACACAGGATCATATATCAGCCATCTTTATGATATTCATTACATTGCTCCTACAGGTAAAAAGTACCCGCTCCGCCTGAATGGACTTGGCTATGTCCTGCCTGGAAAAACAATGGAATGGGATAGCGGTTTGAACTCCACAGTCATACATAACGGAGGGAGTATTCAATTTATGCAGAGCGGAATCAAACATACACAGTTAATAAATTTACGATAAACACAAATATGGTTTTTCCTTCATCTTTCATGTCTAGGCTACTGGCGGGTAGCCTCCTTTTCATATGCTCTAGCTCGATTACTGAAGCAACAGAACATACTTCAGCTGCGCGCCGACAAGAACCTGATGTTTCTGATGAAGCCCTCCATACAGTTTATCTTGATGTCATCATAAATGGCGTCTCTAGGGGCTTTTACCCCTTCGACATACAGGGTGAGAGAATCTTTGCTAATAGTGAAGTGCTCAGCGAAATTGGATTAACACGCGCTTTTTATAATAAAGATACTGTCGAGCTATCTGCTTACCAAGGCGTAAGTATTGAATTTAATCCTCATTTACAGTTGATTAAACTGGAAACTGCAGACAGCAACACGACACTTGACAGAGTGTTCTACGGTATTTCAGACCAGTTTATCCCCGCAGAACCAACTAGTGGTGGAGCTGTGCTTAACTACCAGTTGTTACACAATATGGATAAACAAAATTCCAGCTCGGGGATATTCAGTGAACTCCGTGGCATGAGCAGCATGGCAACTTTTTCTACTAGCATGGTTAACTCATTTGACTACGGCGACGACAGAAAAATTACAACCAAGCGCCTTGATACACGCCTTGATTCTTTATGGCAGGAAACTAACTTCACACTTCAGGCCGGAGATGCAGTGACAGATAATCTTTCGTGGACTCGTCCTTACCGTTTCGCCGGCATTAAAATCTCTAACACGACACCGCTTAGTCCCGGGAGGACAAAAGTAGCACCGCTTGAATTTGAGTTCACGCCTAAAGCCCCTTCCGAAATTGATCTTTTACTCGATGGTTCAAATTCTTTCAGGCAACGTATACCTGGTGGCCCGTTTACCCTGCTGACAATTCCACCGTCAAAAGGCTTCAGTAACGCTGAACTATGGATAACTGATAGACAAACTGGCGAAAAAAAACTAATTACGAAGCCAGTCTATTTCTCTGCAAACCAGCTCAAAGCAGGTGCATCGGAATGGAGTATAGATACAGGTTTTTATCGTAGCCATTATGGTGTTAAATCAAATGCCTATGATGATCAGCTTTTAATCAATGCGAATGGCCGGTATGGGCTCAACCGGAATATCTCTCTGGAAAATCATGCTGAAGTAGCTCAGTCGTTCAGGAATGCAGGTGCTGGCGTGGTGGTCACCCCCCATCCTTATCTCGGAGAGCTTTCATGGAATCGTTCATTCAGTAATTATAATGGATATACCGGTGAACGAAGTGCAGCTACTCATCAGTGGAACAATCGTTTCTTTTATTCAAAGTTTTCATGGGAAACATTCAGCAAAGTGTTTAAAGACATCCCATCCCTTTACGGTAATGATATTGCTAAGCGCAATATCACAGCTTCCATGGGGATCGGTACAGACAACTTCGGTTTTTTTTCGCTAAGTCATACCGATACAATGACTCACACTGACTCACAATATCGGACATTATCGTTATCGTGGCAGAAAGGGATTGCAGACTTCCTGTCTCTTTACATTACGCACCGGATAACTACCGGAAACTGGAATGATGCATCATATTTTGCAGGGGTGTCGGTTCCTCTTGGCAATACGTATGTGGCATATAACTCGCGATACAACGATGGTGCTGTTTTTCATAGTCTCAGCTTGAGTGATAATTCACGGGGTGAAAGCGGGTTCTCATGGAAAGGAAGAATGAGCAGTGCTCCTGCATATAACTTTGCTGACGGAGATATTGAGTACCAGGGGACGTATGCGACCTTCAGCGGTAATGTCTCAACTGAGGGGAGCATCTCGCTTGGAATGGCTGGCTCGCTGTCTTATCTTAATAATAACCTCTACGCAGGTAGACCTATTCAGGATGCGTTTGCCAGCGTTTCCACCTCAGGAATTGGGGGAGTTCCCGTTTATGTGGATAACCGCCTGGCCGGTATAACAAACAGTTCGGGTTATCTTTTCCTTCCCCAACTTTCGTCATTTCAGCAGAATAAAATAAGTATTGATACTCTTTCATTACCTGCTGATTATGAATTTTCCGATATTGAGAAAGTAATTGTTCCGGCTGACAAATCAGGAAACATCATCAGGTTTGATATAAAACCCGCACGTGCCTCCATACTTGTGCTTACGAATCATCATGGTGAATACTTGCCTGCGGGCACAGTTTTAAAAGTCAATTCAGGTAAAGAAGAATTCATCGTAGGTTTTGAGGGACAGGTCTATATTAAAGGGCTAAATAATGAAAATTCTTTCATTGCACACTTAGCCGATGCAGGGGGAGGAATTCCGGGTTTATGCAGCGGTCAGTTCTCCCATCATTCCGACAGCAGAGACGCTGTTCAAACTTACAGGGTGACATGTCTGTAATTGCGTCAATAGGAGATATTTCGTGATTTCATTTTATTCATTACGTTTTTTCAGACTTTTGATCGTCATTTTTTCTCTTCCCGTTTACGGGGACAATATAATTTGTAAGGCTGAAATAAGCGATTTTGATTTTGGTAATATTGTTACCGTGCAGCCGCTATCGAAACAGTCGGCATTCGGATATGTAAAATTCTCCTGTACTAACAGAGATACAATACCGCTGTATGTAGGTCTTTGTTTAAATAGCACACCTTCTTCAAAAGATTTGACAATCGATTCACTTTCCGATAAAGATTACAGTATAATTTTCAGAGACAGAACGACCGGTCTTCCCTGGAGTGAAGGGAGCGCTCCTATACATATTTCGCGTATAGTGAATCCCCGTACAGATATGACTGAAAAAATTCCTGTTTCCGCAGAAATGAATATCGATCCGATCACTTTATCGGGGGGACCAGTAAGCCTGAGGTTTACACTTCAGTCCTCTTCCCTTTCATGGTACGCAAGTTCCGTGCCGTTTAGTAACAGTTGTAAAGAGTCTCTCCCTGCGGATCAGATTTCATTCAACGTCAGAGCAAATATTCCCAAACGTTGTGATGTGACAGCAGACAGTCTTGATTTTGGCAAGATTATTGATATGTCAAGATCGAAAATATTTTCGCAGAGTACAATTAATATAAAATGTACAAATGAAATCATTTATAGTGTATCACTACGCTCTCTTAATGGGAGCAGCACAGGATTTATGATGAATTACGGAACTAACAATAAAATCCCATATACGCTATTCAAAGATTCTGCACGAAACGAACGCTGGGCTGAAGGATTAAATGCGAAAATCGATCGCGGAACAGGGAAATGGCAACAGCATCAGGTTTATGGCCAAGTGAACCTTTCTCCATCAGACGAACCCTCCTCGGGCGATTATACTGATACGGTAATTGTATCCATAAGTTACTGAATGCAAAATGATGTGCACTCGCAGGCAGAGATAAAAACAGTCTTCGCTATCGATATAACATCATCCTCAACCCATTCAGAATGCGAAACCCCATCAGCTCCCCGTAAAAATATAATCCAAGCCTGAATAACACAAGTATAGATGGCAAAGCAATTAATTTAAAAGAATTAAAAAATGCGCCATCGAATATACTGATAGATTATTCTTGGCGCATGAGAATTAATTTAATTGCATCTCAATTATTTATAACTTCCATACACTGCATTTATAGCTATTTTTGCAGCATTTTTAATTACTGCTTCGTCATGTTTGTCGTTTTGATTAGGACGTGTTGTGTAGACAGCCATAACTGCAGGTGAATTAGCGTCTGGCCATAAAATAGCAACATCATTGGCTGTACCATAAAAACCACAGGTGCCTGTTTTATCGCCAACATCCCACTTATCTGGAACCGCAGCTCTAATTCGCGCATTACCAGTAGTGTTGCCTTTAAGCCATTCCTGCAGCAATGATTTATTTTTAGCATCGAGTACTGAACCAAAAGCAATATTTTTAAGGCTCATTGCCACTGCTTTTGGAGTTGAAGTATCTCGTTCATCGCCTGGAATAGCTGAGTTTAATTCTAATTCCCAACGATCAAGCCTGAAGTCAGTGTCTCCCGTTGACCGCATAAATGCAGTCAAACCCTCAGGACCTCCTATGTATCTTTCCATTAATAGATTAGAAGCTCCATTGTCACTATACTGAATTGCTGCCTTGGCCAAAGTCCGCACGCTTGCTCCTGTTTTGCGGTATTTTTCTGACACAGGAGAATGCTTTTCCATAACACGTCCAGAATATTCCATCATATCATCAAGAGAAACAGATTTCTCCTGAGTTTTTTTTAATACGGATGCAGCTAGGAATGCCTTAAATGAACTACATAAAGGAAATCTCTCATCTTGTCTGTAGGAAAATTCTTTCCCATTTTTTGTGTTTAAAATATAAACACCTATCCGCCCCCCAAAAGAAGTTTCCAATTCCCTCATTTGCTCAACACTATTACTTTCCTGAGAGGCGAATGAGTTCAATGGAAGACAGAGCAAAAAAATAAATGTACTTGCACTTTTTCTTAAAAAAAACATATATAACACCTCTAGATGGTTCAATAAATAATTTTGAGATATTAACTCATCATCTTTTTGTATGTTGAAAGCTTAACTAAGAATGTAAGCATAAAAAGAGATTTGCATATTCCCATGGGAAATTAAATTGGCAGTTTTATTGCGCTAGTGTTTAATGAAACACTCCAAGGATAATATTTCGTTAACTGTTAAAATATAAGGTTTAGGGATTGGTAAATGATAAATCATTCCCATTCATATAGACAAAAGTTAAAACCTTACACCTCTCATGAATCTTCAGTTGCTTAACACCTTGAATTTTACTTTTGATCTTTATGATGACAAACTATAAAATCTTTGCTTAGACATAAGTAAAACCTTTAGGCTAGTATACCATGAGAAATCGCTTGCCACTAAACGGGTTACGGGCTTTTGAGGCTTCAGCCCGCCACCTTAACTTTACACGTGCTGGACTTGAACTACATGTTAGTCAAGCTGCAGTAAGTCAACAAGTTCGTTCTCTTGAAAATCTCCTCAATGTCAATCTGTTTCGAAGGCTGCCGCGAGGATTAGTTCTTACTGAAGAAGGTGCGCATTTACTTCCAATTCTTAACGATGCATTTAATCGTATGGATTCAGCCTTACAAAAATTTCGCGGAGGTAAATTTCTCGAAGTGCTTACTGTTGCAGTAGTAGGAACCTTTGCAATTGGATGGCTTTTACCTCGGCTTAAGGATTTTTATGAAAAATATCCTTGGATTGATTTAAGGATTTTAACCCATAATAATACAATTAATTTAGCAAATGAAGGTATTGATGCGTCAATTCGTTTTGGAACGGGAAAATGGACTCTTACTGAGAATATTGAGCTTTTTGCTGCCCCGCATACTGTACTATGTTCTCCTGTTGTTGCAGAAAATCTTCTCTCGCCGAATCATCTACGGTATAAATTATTATTCAGAACCTATCGTCAGGATGAGTGGTATCACTGGCTTGAAGTTGCAGGTGTTGAGCCATGGGTAATTACAGGGCCTATTTTTGATTCATCAAGACTTATGGTTGATGCCACTAGCATATCTGATGGCATAGCATTAGCGCCATCATGTATGTTCAAAAGGGAACTAGATCTTGGACTACTTAAAATTCCTTTTGACATTCATGTAAATATGGGCAGCTATTGGATGACGACATTAAAATCAAAACAGAAGTCTGCGGCACTGACTGCTTTCAGCACTTGGTTACAGGAATGTTGCCTGTAATCAGGTTGATTTATATTTCTGTGTCTGGACGTAAATTATCCATTTACGCTGTGGACTGACCCCGCCCCGGTAGACGATCCTGCCCTATAGTTGGACTGACCCCACGCCCGTAGACAAATTCTGTCCTCACGATGAGGCCTGTTCGAAGGCCTCCGGACTGACGCCGCCGAGGTGGCTGTGGCGCCGGGCCCGGTTGTAGAACACTTCAGTGTAATCGACGATATCGGCCCGGGCCAGATCCCGGGTTTTATAGATGCGTTTTCTGATCCGCTCTTTTTTCAGCGAACTGAAGAACGATTAGGCCACCGCATTATCCCAGCAGTTGCCACTCCTGCTCATGCTCGGGGCCAAGTTATTAGCCCGGCAGAAGCGCTGCCAGTCGTCACTGCCGTACTGGCTGCCCTGATCGCTATGTACGATAACCTCACCGTCCGGTTTTCGCCGCCAGACGGCCATCATCAGCGCGTCGAGTGCCAGTTCGCGTGAGAGAGTGGGCTTCATCGACCAGCCGACCACGTTACGGGCGAAGAGGTCGATAACCACCGCCAGATACAGCCAGCCCTGCCAGGTGCGGAGTAGAGTAAGAGGTAGGGCGTAGTCGGACTATTTCCCTGCCTCTCCTCTCCGAACCGGACGTGCACCTTTCAGCGCATCCGGCTCTCCATTTAAACGCTGGCGAACGCCATTGCCACGTCAGTGTAGCGCGATGTATACGTGTTTCTGGTTTCCGTCCTCAGATAGGGATTACCTTCGGGTAGACGCCAGCGGAACAGCTTCTTGCCTTGCCCCACCAACCGGTACAGGATTTCGCCACTGAGCTTGCCGTGGTTGGTTTTACCAAATAAAACCCACGTTTTGCTCTGACCCGGTTTTGGTGATTTACACCACCACCTCATCAGGGATGCGATTCCTGTACGGTATTTGTGGGCCAGCCAGTGAGCCAGCTTCCAGAATACGACACGGTCGATATAACTGAAGACTTTGGCCTTAAAATCAACGAACTGATAGAACATGGCCCAGCCTTTCAGTTTTCGGTTGAGTTGTTCAGCCATATCGACTTTGCTTTCACTGTAGTTGCCTGATAACAGTGCTGTCAGCGATGCGGCAAAGTTTCTGGCTTTATCCTTAGGGATCGTTGAGACCACCCGCATATCGCCATAACGACTGTGTTTGCGGATGATCCGGTGACCCAGAAAGACAAAACCGTCATTAACATGGGTGATTCTGGTTTTATCCATGTTCAGCCTGAGCTTCAGACTGTCTTCGAGCACGCCACGGCATTCCTCCCTGATGGCTTCTGCCTGTGCTTTGGTGCCTTTGACGATAAGCACGAAGTCATCGGCATACCGGCAGTACGCTACAGCAGGTTTCCATTGCCAGTTTTCTCTGACTGCGGTGCTTCGGCCCCGCTGGATACTGTTATTCCAGTACCAGCGATCCTTTCGGGCTTTCCCGCTCAGGTAGCATGTATGCAGATACTGATCGAACTCATTGAGCATGATATTTGACAGCAGCGGCGATATTACGCCACCCTGCGGTACGCCTTCACTGGCCGCCCGAAAAAGACCGACATCAATGTGCCCGGCCTTGATGGTTTTCCACAACAGGCTCATAAAGCGAGCGTCACTGATCCTGCGGCGTACGGCCTTCATCAGCAGGCGATGATGCACGGTGTCGAAGTAGCTGGACAGGTCACCTTCAATCACCCATCGACCTCGTGTTTCCCCACAATCGGTGAGTTGTATTTTCACTGTGCGGATCGCATGATGGACGCTGCGTTCAGGTCGAAAACCATATGAAAGCGAATGAAAATCGCTCTCCCATATAGGCTCCATCGCCATCAGCATGGCCCGCTGAACAATACGATCCCGAAGCGAGGGGATCCCCAGAGGTCGCTGTTTGCCGTTGCTTTTGGGGATATAAACCCGTCTGGCTGGCAGAGGTTGGTAACGACCGGAGAGAAGTTCATCCCTGAGTATTTGCAGCTCAGCAGCCAGTCTGGCCTGTAGCGTTGTTTTGTTCACACCATCAACGCCGGGGGTATGCGCCCCCTTTGATGAAAGCGTGATCCGCGCCGCCTCAGTCAGCCATTCTGGTTGTGTTATCAGACGCAGCAGCCGTTCAATCCGTCGGGACGGATTGGTGGCTGCCCATGTGGCAAGCTTGCGTTGCATTTCGCTGATTATCAAAGGTCTTCACCTCGTTAGGTCAGTTAATTCACGTCGCAAACACATATAAACTGCTTCCCTTCGCCATGTAATGGGCTTTCCCCATCGCGGACTACTACGGAAGCTCCGCCAGCCAGCGCGTCATCGGAGCCATGCCCCCTTAACATCCGTCGCTGACCTTCCCCGGTTCACCTGTCTGGACTCAGACATACTGAGGAGGCTGCCGGTCGCACTCTTTATCCTTGCTTGCCGCAAGTTGGCAGAAGTCAGCAACGCGAGTGTGATAGACGCTGCTGCACCGGTGTTTTGCATACATGTCAAAACACCTTCGACGGGCAGTGCTTACGTATCACTGTCCGTTACTTCTGCACGGCCTGCCAGATCACGTAGGCCGTGGTGACATTTTCAACCCACAGAGGCGGATTAACGGGTTCATGTTCTTCAGCCTTTCAGCACTCAACCTTGAGGATCATCTTGGCTTAGTGATCTCGCCTCAATCCCCGTTGTCAGCGGGTTACATCACCCTGCGGGCATGCCACAGGTCACTGCCGCTCAGGTTCTCCACCGTCACACCCGGTGGGATTGTTCGGTTTCTCATCGTGAGTTACCGGTTCAATATTCCAGACAGACTCGTGGTTCATTTGAGCATCCATGCTCGCCCTGAACTCCGGGCACACTGTAAGTGATGTCTGTAACCCAGACCTGATTGGCCCGGACAACAGTAAACTGCCGCTGCACGCGATTAGGGGCAACCACTGAAGGGCGGCCGGCGATACGACGCGGCGCTTTATAGCCGCGTACGGCTTTGATCCGGTTTTGTTGCATAATACGACCCACCCGGTTTTTGCCGCAGCTTTCCCCGATTTCGTTCAGGTCGCCATGAACCCGCCGGTAACCGTATACGCCTCCGCTCAGTGAATATGAGTCACGGATAAGCGTTAGCAGGCGCTGGTTATCTTTATCACGCGCCGGGACCGGGTTATGCAGCCACGCGTAGAGCCCGGCCCGGGCGACATTCAGTACCCGACACATCGTCATCACACCCCATACAGTGCGGTGTTCATTGATAAAGCGGTACTTCAGTCGGGCTCCCTTGCAAAGTACCGCGCGGCCTTTTTCAGGATATCCCGTTCTTCTTCGGTGCGTTTTAGCTGCGCCCGGAGTTTCAGGATCTCGCTTTTGGCTTCCAGTAAATCCCGGGCATGCTGTTCGCTGTTATCAGGTTTGATAGCCCGTAGCCACTTGTAGAGGCTGTGTGCAGAAACGCCCAGACGGTCGGATACTTCGGCAACGGAATAACCGCGTTCTGTTATCTGACGGACGGCTTCTTCCTTAAATTCAGGTGTAAATTGTGGTGTGCCCATACGTTCCTCCTTGTATCTCGAAAGTGGATTACTATGAACTGGCTTAGATTTGGCAAGGTCTGTGTAGTCCGATTCCTCCCGGGGTTATTGAAGCCCGCAGCATAGCGATTGACGCACAGGCTGAGCCGTTCATCTGAAGCCCGAACAGTTGTCCGAACTTCAAATCGTATTGGCAAGGAGGGGTATAGATGAGCGTGTCAAATCAACGTTGTGCAGGCATAGATGTTTCAAAAGGTACTCTGGATATTGCAATCAGCAATATTGCCAGCCAGTTCACTGTACCAAATGGAACTGATGGTTTTACTCAAGTTCTCAGGGAGTTAAAGAGAAATGACACAAGGTTGATCCTCATGGAAGCGACAGGGGGGCTGGAGTCAGGTGTGGCTTGTTATCTTCAATCAGAAGGCTTTGACGTTGTCGTCATTAATCCCCGCCAGGCTCGAGATTTTGCCCGTGCAATGGGCTATCTGGCGAAGACTGATCGTATAGATGCCAGAGTATTGCTTCAGATGTCGGAAGTTATTAACCAGCACCCGGAACGGGAAAAATACATTCGTCCCTTGCCTGATGCCCACAGGCAGATTCTGGCTGCGATGGTGGCCAGACGCAGACAGCTAACAGCCATGCTTACAGCCGAACGAAACCGATTACATCCCTCGCATCCTCTGAGCCATGCAAGCATTAGATCAATTATTTCGGCCCTGAAGGGCGAGTTGGCGCGTATTGATGGTGAAATGGCGATTCACATCAAGAAGCATTTCAGTGAATTATCCGAGCTTCTGAACGCAGTTAAAGGCGTTGGAACTGCGACAGTCGCCGTGCTACTGGCAGAAGTTCCGGAACTTGGCTCACTGTCACGACGAGAAATTAGCGCCCTTATTGGGGTTGCTTCAGTAAACAGGGATTCCGGTACGATGCGCGGTCGCCGAACAGTATTCGGAGGGCGAGCTTCAGTCCGTACAGCGCTCTATATGTCAGCCCTGGTTGGGACGAGGCACAACCCGATAATTAAAGAGTTCTATACACGCCTGGTTGCCGCAGGAAAACCCAAAAAAGTTGCACTGACGGCCTGCATAAGAAAATTGTTGACCATACTGAACGCAATGCTGAAAAAGAATGAAGCATGGGATCCAATGTATCACCAACATGCTTCGTAAACGGGCGCTAAAGACAGTTGCTATGCTCAAACTATAGGGCAGGATCGTCTACCGGGGTGGGGTCAGTCCACACGCTACCGGAGGATATTTTGAAGGGAGAGCTGAGAGCATTAAATTTAAACAATGAATTACCTTCTTAGCGTATTTTTCGTTCCATTGGCACTCAAACCCTATATTAGCTTTTTCCGGGCTGTGATAACATCTCCGGCTCATTTTCAGAGCCTGGGCTGATGAAGAAGAAAAACAGTACACTCACTCCCCACGATGCCACGTTCAGGCAGTTCCTGACTCAACCGGATATTGCCCGGGATTTTATGGAGCTGCATCTGCCGGCAGAACTGCGTGCCATATGCGATCTCAGCACGCTGAAGCTGGAATCCGGCTCGTTCGTTGAGGATGATCTCCGCCAGTATTTCAGCGACGTCCTCTACAGCCTGAAAACCACAGCCGGCGACGGATATATTCATGTCCTGGTCGAGCATCAGTCAACACCGGACAAACATATGGCTTTTCGCCTGATACGCTATGCCGTGGCTGCCATGCAACGCCATCTGGAAGCGGGCAATAAAAAGTTGCCCCTGGTTATACCTGTCCTTTTCTATACTGGTAAACGCAGCCCGTATCCGTACTCTACCCTCTGGCTGGATGAGTTTGACGATCCGGCTCTGGCAGGCAAACTCTACAGAAGCGCTTTCCCACTGGTAGACGTTACGGTCATTCCGGATGATGAAATCGCCGGACATCGCAGCATGGCCGCCCTGACCTTACTGCAAAAGCATATTCACCAGCGGGACCTGGCTGAACTGGTTGACCGGCTGGCACCCATCCTGCTGGCCGGATATCTGTCTTCATCGCAGGTCATATCGCTGGTACACTATATCGTGCAGGCAGGCGAAACAGCTGATGCCGAAGCCTTTGTACGCGAACTGGCACTGCGTGTGCCGCAACACGGAGACACACTTATGACCATCGCACAACAGCTTGAACAGAAAGGTATCGAGAAGGGCAGGGCTGAAGGCCTGCAGCTGGGTGAACAGCGCGGTATTGAAAAAGGCCGCAATGAAGGCAAACTCGAAGTTGCCCGTACCATGCTGGAAAACGGCATCGACCGTAATACCGTCATGAAAATGACAGGTCTGACTGAAGACGACCTGGCGCAGATCCGCCACTAATCCTTTCCTGATACACCCCGTCATAGCCATGGCAGGCCTGACTGAAGAAGATCTGCGGCGCATCACCCACTGACATGACCGGGTTGACCAGTTCTTTACTGGTCAACCCGCACTGGTGGTCATCAGTGCCCAGTGATCGTCGTTGCTGACGGCCTCCCAGCCACAGGTTTTCAGCAGCGCATTCAGCCCGTCAGTTCGTCCGCCAATTCTCGCTGGCACCGGCATAACCTGCTTCCCGTCATCATTAAAACCGGTATCAAGCGCGCTTTTCAGCAGAAAGATGCTGTTTACCGACGCCATCGGCTGAATCTGACGCCGGCCGCTCCACTCACTGTCGCTGAGTACGTGATACACCCAGTCGTACTGCTTAGCCAGCTCTAGGGCGTAGGTCAGGCGAAAGAGATCGTTCTGCTCAGAGATTTCGCCGGAGCAACTGCGCCAGAGATAATCCAGCTTATGCTGTAACCTTGCCCGAACGCCAAGTCTTCGCCCCTGATCCAGTATCCAGTCAATATCGGTGGCAACGTCACGAGAAAAGCGCCGCTGCTTTTTCGCCTGCGCAAACCAGCGGGTAATAAACAGGTTTTCCTGCGACTCTGACAGCACCAGTCCGTCTTCCCGCGCCGTGTGCAGGGCAACAAGAGCGCACCATGCCAGATGGCCCGTTTTTTCCATGCTTCTCATCAATATTTCCCCGGCAGCAGCGGAGCGTTGTTTCCTTTCAGACCAGAGGGAGTCAGGTTATGTTTACCGCGAAGCTTTTCCACGCTTTCCGCAGGCATCCTTATAACCGTTTTAATGCAGCTGTCGATACAGCGAATAATGTCTTCACGCGGCCCGCTGCGCCAGTCATCGCCTGCATAAAAAGCACCGGGCACAGCAGACATACTTTCCGGACTGTCGAAAGCCCGCACCAGAATACAGTAATCCGGGTCATGCAGGGACTGGACAGACCAGACAACATCAATGCCGTGGCGCTGATGCAGGTGAACACTGATGTCCCGCATGATTCGGTGAAAACCGTCGCCGCTGCCGCTGTGTAAGGTGTACTGCATTATTTCGACCGTTCGTGACATTATGGTGTCTTCCCCTGATGTTATCTGTTTCCCTGTCCCGGCAGGAGGCGCGCCTGTTCCAGCAGGTCGATGGCCAGCTGCAGATAAAGCACCTGGTCCGGCTCCCATTTTCCGTTTTCCGCAATCTCACTGTGCAGCACGGAGACAATATTTTCCCGGCGCGAATCAAGGCCGGCTTCGGCCAGCGTAAAACGATGCGGCCAACGACCCGGCACATCTCTTCATGCTGGCGCATGAAGGCGTCTGAATACTCCATTCTGCTCTCCCTTAAACGATAGATACCAGGCTTCAGGTGTGATTATGCCGTGAAACGGCATGGAGGCGCAAAGCGCCGGAGGTCCCGCAGCGAAGCGAGGACGAAAAAAGCATTAGGGGTTTGACGCTCAATGGAACGAAAACTCACGTTAAGAGGTTGGTTTGGTAATTAAAAAGCCAAAAATGAACTCGTAAGCTTATTCAATTACCTCTTGTTATTCACATAGCAGGTCACTATACATAGGGTACAGTGGCCTGCTAGTGACCTCTGAAATCAATTAATGATAACGCGGCCATTCAGCGGCTGTACCGGGCGATTGTTTGCATGCTGAAGTACTGAGCGGAATTGCCTGATTTGTTCAGCGGAAGCGCTGACAGGTTGTTCCAGTACCATCCAGATCACACCTTCAGAACAAGGGGGCGTTGTCAGGGATCCACTAAAGCGGTAGACCCCGACGTTCTCAGGCAACAAAGCGTTGATATCCACCGGCTGCGTCAGTATGGCAGCTTGATTAACTTTAGCTGGCATTTGCTGCCAGGCTTTTGTCAGTTGCGGATTAGCTTTCCCTTCATTAAACATCAGCGCCAAAACAGCCAGAGAACCCTTTTTATCTTTATAGACAAAATGTCCTTCCAGCGGGAACTGTTTGCCATCGATCTCATTTTCACTTGGTGCATGGAAATGAAATTGCTGCAGTGCAAAAATATCGTCGTCCAGACGCAGGGTATTACCTTCACTAACGTTAATCTGAATAGTATGGCCATTGTTGATTATTTGCTGTTTACCCTGCTCGAAAACCAGAACAGGTTTGCTGTGATGCGTTTTCAGTGCCCCCTGGATATTGACCGGTGACTGGTTTTTACCGGTTTCACAGAGTGCAAAATCAGGTGAAAGCTTGCCCCAGTGCTCAGGACTTTCCTGGCCTTCATAACCCCAATGCTGAGAATGTTCTGTTGCCCCGACAGAGAAACAGGTTGCTAGCATGATGCCCAGCATAAGTTTTCCTTTCATTATTTATCCTTTTCCAACGAAGTTGGAAATACGTTCATGGCGAACAGTGCATAGACTTCTCGGTAGCTATCACTCCATGCAGGAGGTCACTCCCGGCAAGGTTCATGACCACAGAGCAGCTCAAGACCAAGCACCGCGGGCGCCGTGAAGTCGGCGATAATGTAGCCATTACTTTTAAGGCGAAGGGAGGCTCGCCCTTCCTCGAGAAAGAAGACAGTGGGATGGGCGCGCAGTGTCATGGCTA
Source organism: Enterobacter sp. JBIWA008 (assembly GCF_019968765.1). Lineage (NCBI taxonomy): Bacteria > Pseudomonadati > Pseudomonadota > Gammaproteobacteria > Enterobacterales > Enterobacteriaceae > Enterobacter > Enterobacter sp. JBIWA008. Next base: position 67,056 of record NZ_CP074152.1, read on the forward strand.
TATCTTCCCGTCCGGAGACCATAACGCTCCTTTTTTCCCGGAGGGACCGAATGATGTTCTCAAGTTTCTGCTGCGGAGTGATTTCAGTATTCATCATAATAAAGTTTATTCGCTTGGTTTAGGGAGTGGAGTACCTGGGCTTTCAGGTACTCCGGTGTTGCCTTTAGTTCGTGGCACTCGCCGTAATGTTGTACGGGCCGGTGCTGATGCCTCCGTCGGCCAGCATGAAGCCGCCCGTCATTAAGGCGCCCTCCTCCGTCGCGGTCGTCGCGATGAAGATGGTGGTCCAGACGCCGTCGTCGACCTGCGTCCAGGTTGAGCCCTCGGCCTGCACGGCGCCCTCGAGGTTCACCAGAATCCCCAGAACTGTAGGATCTATGTTCGTCGGGTTGTTAAACGCGTCGATCGCGGTGAAGGTGACGGTCATCTCGTCTCCAATCCTGAACGTGTTGCCGCTGACGACAAAGGTGGAGGTGGCCGCAGAAGGCGCGCCCGCCGTGATGGTGTACGCGGCGGAGGTGACGGTTCCGTCGCCCAGCGTGACGCTGGCCGTCAGGCCGGTGTCCGCCGTCGTCGCGGTGAAGGTGCGGGTCCAGACGCCGTCGGCCTGCGTCCAGGCTGAGCCCTCGGCCGGCGCGGCGCCCGCCACGGTGATGGTGTCCGCAGTCTCAGCCGTGATGGTCGCCGGGTTATCCTGCGCGTCGCGCGGGGTGAAGGTGACGGTCATCTCGTCTCCGGCAGTGAACGTGCCGTTAGCGCCGCCGCTGACGGCAAGGGTGGAGTTGGCCGCAGAAGCCGCGCCCGCCGTGATGGTGTACGCGGCGGAGGTGACGGTTCTGTCGCCCAGCGTGACGCTGGCCGTCAGGCCGGTGCCCGCCCTCGTCGCGGTGAAGGTGCGGGTCCAGACGCCGCCGGCCTGCGTCCAGGCTGAGCCCTCGGCCGGCGCGGCGCCCGCCACGGTGATGGTGTCCGCAGTCTCAGCCGTGATGGTCGCCGGGTTATCCTGCGCGTCGCGCGGGGTGAAGGTGACGGTCATCTCGTCTCCGGCAGTGAACGTGCCGTTAGCGCCGCCGCTGACGGCAAGGGTGGAGTTGGCCGCAGAAGCCGCGCCCGCCGTGATGGTGTACGCGGCGGAGGTGATGCTTCCGTCGCCCAGCGTGATGCCGGCCGTCAGGCCGGTGTCCGCCGTCGTCGCGGTGAAGGTGCGGGTCCAGACGCCGTCGGCCTGCGTCCAGGCTGAGCCCTCGGCCGGCGCGGCGCCCGCCACGGTGATGGTGTCCGCAGTCTCAGCCGTGATGGTCGCCGGGTTATCCTGCGCGTCGCGCGGGGTGAAGGTGACGGTCATCTCGTCTCCGGCAGTGAACGTGCCGTTAGCGCCGCCGCTGACGGCAAGGGTGGAGTTGGCCGCAGAAGCCGCGCCCGCCGTGATGGTGTACGCGGCGGAGGTGATGCTTCCGTCGCCCAGCGTGATGCCGGCCGTCAGGCCGGTGTCCGCCGTCGTCGCGGTGAAGGTGCGGGTCCAGACGCCGTCGGCCTGCGTCCAGGCTGAGCCCTCGGCCGGCGCGGCGCCCGCCACGGTGATGGTGTCCGCAGTCTCAGCCGTGATGGTCGCCGGGTTATCCTGCGCGTCGCGCGGGGTGAAGGTGACGGTCATCTCGTCTCCGGCAGTGAACGTGCCGTTAGCGCCGCCGCTGACGGCAAGGGTGGAGTTGGCCGCAGAAGCCGCGCCCGCCGTGATGGTGTACGCGGCGGAGGTGACGGTTCTGTCGCCCAGCGTGACGCTGGCCGTCAGGCCGGTGCCCGCCCTCGTCGCGGTGAAGGTGCGGGTCCAGACGCCGCCGGCCTGCGTCCAGGCTGAGCCCTCGGCCGGCGCGGCGCCCGCCACGGTGATGGTGTCCGCAGTCTCAGCCGTGATGGTCGCCGGGTTATCCTGCGCGTCGCGCGGGGTGAAGGTGACGGTCATCTCGTCTCCGGCAGTGAACGTGCCGTTAGCGCCGCCGCTGACGGCAAGGGTGGAGTTGGCCGCAGAAGCCGCGCCCGCCGTGATGGTGTACGCGGCGGAGGTGACGGTTCTGTCGCCCAGCGTGACGCTGGCCGTCAGGCCGGTGCCCGCCCTCGTCGCGGTGAAGGTGCGGGTCCAGACGCCGCCGGCCTGCGTCCAGGCTGAGCCCTCGGCCGGCGCGGCGCCCGCCACGGTGATGGTGTCCGCAGTCTCAGCCGTGATGGTCGCCGGGTTATCCTGCGCGTCGCGCGGGGTGAAGGTGACGGTCATCTCGTCTCCGGCAGTGAACGTGCCGTTAGCGCCGCCGCTGACGGCAAGGGTGGAGTTGGCCGCAGAAGCCGCGCCCGCCGTGATGGTGTACGCGGCGGAGGTGACGGTTCTGTCGCCCAGCGTGACGCTGGCCGTCAGGCCGGTGCCCGCCCTCGTCGCGGTGAAGGTGCGGGTCCAGACGCCGCCGGCCTGCGTCCAGGCTGAGCCCTCGGCCGGCGCGGCGCCCGCCACGGTGATGGTGTCCGCAGTCTCAGCCGTGATGGTCGCCGGGTTATCCTGCGCGTCGCGCGGGGTGAAGGTGACGGTCATCTCGTCTCCGGCAGTGAACGTGCCGTTAGCGCCGCCGCTGACGGCAAGGGTGGAGTTGGCCGCAGAAGCCGCGCCCGCCGTGATGGTGTACGCGGCGGAGGTGACGGTTCTGTCGCCCAGCGTGACGCTGGCCGTCAGGCCGGTGCCCGCCCTCGTCGCGGTGAAGGTGCGGGTCCAGACGCCGCCGGCCTGCGTCCAGGCTGAGCCCTCGGCCGGCGCGGCGCCCGCCACGGTGATGGTGTCCGCAGTCTCAGCCGTGATGGTCGCCGGGTTATCCTGCGCGTCGCGCGGGGTGAAGGTGACGGTCATCTCGTCTCCGGCAGTGAACGTGCCGTTAGCGCCGCCGCTGACGGCAAGGGTGGAGTTGGCCGCAGAAGCCGCGCCCGCCGTGATGGTGTACGCGGCGGAGGTGACGGTTCTGTCGCCCAGCGTGACGCTGGCCGTCAGGCCGGTGCCCGCCCTCGTCGCGGTGAAGGTGCGGGTCCAGACGCCGCCGGCCTGCGTCCAGGCTGAGCCCTCCTTCTCCTGTAGCCCCGGACCAGTAAATGTGGCAGAGGCAAGATCCACCTCCGTCACACTGTTGCCGGATGCATCCTTCAGAGTCAGTGTCAGTACCACGTCCTCATGACTGGCATAACCTGTACGGTCTGTTTTCAGGGTTGAAGTGGTCTGCGAGACAGAGCCCGCTTTCACGGTGACGGTGGCCTGCGGCTGCGCCAGCTGGATGCCGTTCACAATAGCGCTCACCGTCACTACGCCCGTCCGCGTGGCGCGCATAGTGGCAGTGTAAACCCCGCCAGCAGACTCCTGCACGTCAGAGAAGGTGACGCCGTCCTGACCGCTGCTGAATCTCACCTTCTGGCCGTTAATCGGAATGCTCGCCTCATCACGCAGCGTAAGCATTACAGGCACCTGCGTATCTGTGTCGGTAACAGGCTGCCCGACCACCAGTGAGGAGTTAGCATCACTCAGAGTCTGGCTGATGTTGACAGTGATGGTGCCGGCGCTGTAGCCGCGCACATACGGAGTCAGCGTGAAGTGCTCCTCCTTCGTTCCCGGAGTAACCGTCAGGTCATAGCTGCCGGCAGAGATACGTACGAAATGCCCCACCCGGGCGAGACCGCGTGCAGCCCGCGCTGCGTTTTTGTTGGTATTATCGCTGCGTTCCGTAACAATCTCACTTTCGTCCACGTCAACCGGATTGCCGGCTGCATCGCGCAGGGTGAGGGTGACTTTCTGCGCACTGGTGCCGTCCGGGACCAGATTAAGCGACGAAAGGCTCAGGCCCGACAGTGCGGGACTGATGGCTGCCTGTGAAACGACAACGCGGGTGCTGGACGCGGCAGAGCGGTTGCCCCGGCTGTCCACGGCAACGCCGCGTACCGTATAGGTATTGCCGTGGACAGCTCTTCCCGGCTGCCAGGCCGGTAGTATAACAGCGTGAGAATACGGGCCGGAAGACATGATAATCCCTCCGGCCGCCTCCAGCTCTGGCGACTGCCACTCAATGCGCTCAGCAGGATGCCGGCTCTTTATCTCCACGCTCAGGGGCTTCTGCTCGCCAGCGTAGCCAGTGACCTGCTCCTGGGTCTTCAGGAATATGACCTCTTTCTTTTTGTACTCGAGGACAATGTTGCTGTTGCGCTCGACAAGGTCATGGCGAGCACCGCTCAGACTACGCAGTGCGGCGACGGAGTCAGGACTGGTCTGATGCGTCCAGGATACACCCGGGGTGTAGCGCAGCTCAAGACCCAGGCGGGAGTCGCTGGCCGAGCCCTTGCCCTGACGCTGCCCGGCGTTCAGGGTGAGCAGCGGGAACGGCGTCCAGTTCAGGCCTGCAGTGGCGGCATAAGGGTCCTTCTGGCGGTTGCTGTGTCCGAACAGGCCCACCTCTTTACCGTAGTAGCGCTCAAAGCCCAGCGAGGCGCCGAGCTGCGGCAGGGAAGGAAGCCAGCCGCGGGCGGTAATGTCCCAGCCGTTTGCAGGACGCTCAAGGTAGTCGGTGACGTCCGGGGAGTCCTTCCAGCCCGATAGGCGCATGTAGCTGTTGGCGCCAAGGCGGAGGTTGTCGCGCCAGTATTCAATACCGAGCCCCGCCCGGGTGTGGCTGCGGGAGAGGTCGTGGTCGATAAAGGCGCTGGCGCCGAGCATGCTGTCGGGCCCGAAGCTGCGCACGCCGAGGCCGAGGGAGGACTGCGTGCGGTCGTCCGCCCGGCGGATACCGCCCTGGGCAAAGGTGAGCAGGTCAGGCGAGTCGTGCAGTGGCACCAGCAGGTCGAGAGAGGAGCCCTTCAGTGAGAAGTCCTTATCAACGTCAATGGTGGTGCGCGCCGTGCCGAACTGGCTGAGCCACTGCTGGACTTCGGCACTGGCGTACCCGCTGGCGCTTGCACTGGCGAGTGATGCAGCGGCATCGGTATCCGGGGCGTTGCTCAAAAAGGTCCCTGCCCGGGATGCGGCCCGGGCAAGGCGTGCGGCTGCCTGATTGTCGTTCACGTCGGCGGTCGCGGTGGTGTCGCGGTTTGACTGAGCGGCAGAGGCAATAGCCGGGGTAAAGGCAACAGATAATGGAGATAAAAACTGCACCAAAAGTGTGGCGAGTGCGGTTTTCCGAATAAGATTTTTTTTCACAGTTTAATATTCTTCCTGAGAGGATGAATGAGTGCGGTACTTTATAATTGAGGCGTTTTTTATTGGAATGTAATTTTGTTAATTATGCTTATATTAGTTTTATGTGTGTCAAAGGTTTATTTTTTTGGATATAAAAACCAGTGGAATGAGTGCAGGTTGTGGACGGGGCATGGTGACAGGCGGAGTTTATGGTGTATGGAAAAAAAAAACGCCCGGGGAGGGCGGAAAAACCACATCCAGAAAAACAGGGGATGCACTGCAATACAATGTTCAGAAGTATCATGACAGGCTATGCTGGCAATTGACAGGCTATGATGGGATGGCTGGCGTGCAAAATAACACGTATCACTCTGTACATGACGGAGGGGGCGAAAAAAGAGACTGTAATTAAAATTGGACTGACCCCGCCCCGGTAGACGATCCTGCCCTATAGTTTGAGCATAGCAACTGTCTTTCGAGTGCGACTACGAAGCATGCTGGTGATACATCGGTTCCCATGCTGTCTACGGGCGTGGGGTCAGTCCAAAAACGGAACTCAGGACATGCAAACTATCGAGACTGCTCAGCGGTGACGTTCGCCCTGAATGGGCGCTATCGTTCCTCAAAATCCCGGGGTCCATCAACATGAAAAATCTGCGTGTCTATCAGAACAACACACCCTCATCCAACTTGGTGGAAGAGAAGATTGGTGAGCGGGTTGAATCGCTCAGACACGAAGTGAAAGTGGTCGGCAAACACGGCTTGTAGTAGATTAAGGCCATTCCAGATGAAGTTGTGGATGAATATTCCTCCCGTGTCCGAAAATAAGAGGGGCTGTTGTGCGAGCCTGGCCCTGGTTTAGCATCTAAACTATCGACGGTTAGCTGGCCTAACATCTGGTAAAATTACTGACGAGAAGGTAGTATTCGGATCGTCAGCGATCGTCTTGTGGTGGGACAGATTGTTGATTCAGAATACTTTTGTGACCTAACTCAAACTGACGGTTTGACTGCTTTGTGGTGAGGCAGATGGGTGGCAGAAGATGGTTTTACGGAAGAAATGCGGACTTCCGGAAACAAACAGGGACAGGACGTGCCCAGTAAAACGTTCAGGAGCAGGTTACGGGATTTCCCGGAACCTGAATGCACAAACCCCCCGATAACTGTCATCAACTTGGCGGAAGAGTCAGATATCAGGGGGTCCAAAAGCAGGCGCGTTGCCTGTGAAGGATTATAACGCATGCACCATAGAAAACAACACCCGGCCGCCATAAGAACAGGCCGCC
>NZ_CP074153.1 GCF_019968765.1 Enterobacter sp. JBIWA008
TGTTATCCCTTCGATGTCGTCGTAATCTTTTGCTCTGTAAACGAAAAAACCCGCGTTCTCAGGCGCGGGTTCTTTCGAAGGTTAGAAGTTTCTCAGGCTTTCTAACCTAAGGTAACTGGCTTGGAGGAGCGCAGTCACCAAAACTGTCCTTTCAGTGTAGCCTTATCACACCCGAAACTTCAAGACTCTCCTCCTCTAAACCTGTTACCAGTGGCTGCTGCCAGTGGCGCTTTTGCGTGTCTTTCCGGGTTGGACTCAAGACGATAGTTACCGGATAAGGCGCAGCAGTCGGACTGAACGGGGGGTTCGTGCATACAGTCCAGCTTGGAGCGAACTGCCTTCCCGGAACTGAGTGTCAGGCGTGGAATGAGACAAACGCGGCCATAACAGCGGAATGACACCGGTAAACCGAAAGGCAGGAACAGGAGAGCGCACGAGGGAGCCACCAGGGGGAAACGCCTGGTATCTTTAAGTCCTGTCGGGTTTCGCCACCACTGATTTGAGCGTCAGATTTCGTGATGCTTGTCAGGGGGGCGGAGCCTATGGAAAAACGGCTTTGCCGCGGCCTTATCGCTTCACTGTTAAGTTTCTTCCTGCCATCTTCCAGGAAATTTCCGCCCCGCCAGTAAGCCGGTACCGCTCGCCGCAGCCGAACGACCGAGCGCAGCGAGTCAGTGAGCGAGGAAGCGGAATATCTCCTGTATCGCATATTCTGCTGACGCTCCGCTGCTGCATTTTTCTCCTGCCACATGAAGCACTTCACTGATATCCGCATCCGTGCCAACATAGTAAGCCAGTATACACTCCGCTAGCGCTACGTGACTGGTTCAGGGCTGCGCCCCGAAACCCGCCAAATGCCACTGACGCGCCTGTGGCTTGTCCAACACCGCGCCGTCCGGGAAAGAATCTCCCGCCCGCCCCGGCGTTATCAGGAGGCCGGATTGGCCGACAAACGCAGCAAAATGCTCACGATGTGGGTAACCGAAGATGAGCACCGCCGTCTGCTGGAACGCTGTGACGGTAAACAGCTCGCGGCCTGGATGCGGCAGACGTGTCTGAACGAGAAGCCTGCCCGCGCTTGCAAACTTACCTCGATCTCGCCGGCGCTGCTTCGTCAGCTTGCCGGCATGGGGAATAACCTTAACCAGATTGCCCGGCAGGTTAACGGCAGTGCCGGCTGCGGGCACGACCGCGTGCAGGTAGTCGCCGCGCTGATGGCCATCGATGCCGGACTCGAGCGGCTGCGGCACGCCGTGCTGGAAAAGGGGGCAGACGATGATCGTTAAGTTTCACCCGCGAGGCCGCGGTGGCGGTGCCGGTCCGGTGGATTATCTGCTGGGCAAAGACCGGCACCGCGACGGAGCCAGCGTTCTGCAGGGTAAACCGGAGGAAGTCCGGGAGCTTATCGACGCCTCGCCCTACGCCAAAAAGTACACATCCGGTGTTCTGTCCTTTGCCGAAAAGGATTTACCGCCCGGCCAGCGTGAAAAGCTGATGGCGAGCTTTGAGCGGGTTCTGATGCCCGGACTTGATAAAGACCAGTACAGCGTGCTGTGGGTTGAGCACCAGGACAAGGGGCGGCTGGAGCTGAACTTCCTGATCCCGAACACGGAGCTGCTGACCGGCAGACGGCTCCAGCCGTATTACGACCGCGCTGACCGTCCGCGCATCGATGCCTGGCAGACCATCGTGAACGGCAGACTGGGGCTGCACGACCCGAACGCGCCGGAAAACCGGCGTGCGCTGGTCACGCCGTCCGCGCTGCCGGAAGCGAAGCAGGAAGCCGCTCAGGCGATTACGCGGGGTTTACTGTCCTTAGCCTCGTCCGGGGAGCTGAAAACCCGTCAGGACGTCACTGAGGCGCTGAAAAGCGCAGGTTTTGAGGTGGTGCGCACCACGAAAAGCAGCATAAGCATTGCCGACCCGGACGGGGGGCGAAACATCCGACTGAAGGGAGCCATCTATGAACAGTCTTTTAACGCTGGCGAAGGACTTAGAGCAGAAATCGAAAGCGCAGCAGCAGAGTACCGGCGAGATGCTGAAAGCCGCATTCAGCGAGCACGAGAAGTCTGTCAGAGCGGAACTGAGCGAAAGCGAGAAGAGAATCAGCGCCGCCATCCTCGACCACGACAGGAAGCTGTCCTCAGCCATGAGCCAGCGCACGAAAGGGATGATGCGCATGGTCAGCCAGACGTGGCTGACCATCGTCCTGGTGTCCGTCCTTCTGATCGCGTCGAGCGCGGGCATTCTGTGGTGGCAGGGGCAGCAGATCCTCGAGAACTACACTACCATCCGGGAGCAGAAGAGCACGCAGGCCATGCTGTCAGAGAGGAACAGCGGCGTTCAGCTCTCGACCTGCGGAGAGCAGAGACGCCGATGCGTGAGGGTGAATCCGCAAGCGGGCGGATTCGGAGAGGACTCGAGCTGGATGATACTGGCGGGGAAATAGCACATGACGGAGCTGGAAAAACAGTTGCTGAGCGCATTAGAGCAGCTACAGCAGGACTACTCGAAAAGGCTGGACGAGTGGGAGAACGCCTTCGCGGAATGGCGGACGATGTCTGGTCTTATGCAACGGGAGAACGCGGCGCTGAGCGAGCGCGTCACGGGCTTGAGCAGGCAGGTGCAGAGTTTGAGCGATCAGCTGCGCCGGTTGTCGCAAGGCTGAACGGTATCGAGGCGCACCGGGAGCAGGCGCGCGCGGCGCAGCATCAGAAAACGCTGGAGCTGGAACGATCGCAGCGCTAGCGGACGTATGACGGTCCGTCGCTGTAACAAACCGGATAAAATGAGGATTCCGGCGCGGATCCGCGCCGAAAGCCCGTGCCATTCACCCGGCTGCATAGCCATGCAGCCGCGCAGAGATTATCAGGCGCAGAATTCGCGGTTTACCGGGGAGTTTTCTGCCGGTTTTGCCGGGCTGACGCCGCATTCGCGCCGAACCCGTCCAGGGCGGTGCAGGTAAGGGATGTTATGGTAAATGCGGCATTTTTTTAATTATATGGAGTGTATTTTTATGAGAATTAAAAAGCCTCACCTTCGTCCGATAGTCATAACCTTGTCCGTTGGTGGGATTTTGTTGACTTCTATTTTTTTAATTATAGTCATTATGATTTTTCAGCGTGAAAATATAGAAAAAAATTTGCTTGATGCTAATTCATCGTACGCGATGAAAATGTCAGATGTAATGAGTAATTATATTGAAATGGCTCAAAGTGAATTAGCATATGGTGCAAAAAAAATAGAGTCAACTAATGATTTTGATTTACTTAAAAATGAGACAGATAGGTTAAGATTGCAGTCTGGTATATTTAATTCAGTTGTTGTTGTTAGTAATGGTGCTGTTGTTCTGGCGACTTCGCCAGAATCACTTGGTTTAGTTGGTGTCCACTTGAGTTCAAGTGCCACTAAGTTGGCGCTTGAAGGGAAAAAACCATTTATATCTTCGCCTTACAGATCAGCTGCTGGGAATTTGATTGTTTTGTTGTCGCATCCTATTTATGATAAGAGTGGCAATTATATAGGATATATCGGTGGGTCTATATATCTAAAAGAACATAGTTTATTTAGCGACGTCTTGAGTAGACATTTTTTTAAAAGCGACACTGAAGTTAGCGTTGTTAGTGATGATGGAAATGTGATCTTTAGTAACGATAGCAGTGCTGTTGGTCGACCAATGGTTATGGCTGATGATTTGAAGTCAAAGTTAACTTCGCCTGAGAGAGGTGAGGGGGCCATTTCTTCTTCGGGGTATAAGTATCTTCTTGGTTATGCTCATATGAAAAATACTGCCTGGAGTGTGTTGGTTTATAGTCATGCTGAAAGCGTTACTACTATTCTTATTACTTATGCTAAAAGTGTGCTTGTGCTGCTAATTGTAATAATTATTACGTTTTCACTTCTTTCATATTTCATTGCCTCCCGTATTTCAATTCCTTTAGAAAATCTTGCTACATCTACCAGTGCTAAAGATATAGGAGCTTCGCTAGTTTACATTAAAGGTATCAATGCTTGGTATGCCGAAGCCGACCGACTAAAGAAGGCACTTCTTTCTCATGTTAAGACAATGATGGAAAGGGTTGATTCTCTAAATGAGGTGGCGGTTAAAGATCCCCTAACCGGTGTGAACAACAGATTGGGTTTTTCAAATAAAACACAGGGTTACAAGCAGGTCTCAGGGGCTTCGGTTATTGCTATTGATGTTGACTTTTTTAAAAAAATAAATGATAGCTTCGGGCATGGGGTCGGAGATGAGGTGCTTGTTTCTTTGGCTAAGGTTATTAATTCTTGCTGCCGTAGTGAAGATATTGTTTGTCGGTTTGGTGGCGAAGAGTTTGTTGTTTTTCTGCCGAATACATCTGTGGTAACAGCTGAGTGTGTTGCGGAGCGTATCAGGAGTGTTATTGAAGGTACTGTTTTCCCTAATAACTTGCGGGTCACCATATCTGCTGGTGTGGCAACGCAAGATGCTCCTCTTGGTGGGATCGATTTTTTGCTGAAAAATGCTGATGATGCTCTTTATCAAGCTAAGAGAGAGGGGCGTAATAAAGTGATTGTATATAGCGCTATTTGAGTTTTTTTGATGACGCTTTACGCGCTAGTGTGCCGTTTTTTTTGTGGGGAAGAGGGTTTAAGAAGCGGATCCTCT